>NZ_MUFK01000030.1:0-57758 GCF_001996085.1 Salinivibrio sp. PR5 | reverse complement strand
GTAGTATGTTGCATCAGAGATGCCATATTCGCGACAGACTTCGTTGACCTTTCGGCCTGCTTCGACTTCCTTCAAGATCTTTACGATTTGTGTTTCTGTGTAGCGTGATTTTTTCATCATGCGTTCTCCGTTTGTTTCAGTGTAAACGGAAAAACTCTAATTGCTAATGACCAGTTTTTTGGGGAGGGTTACAATTATTATACACTAGGTGATTGATTTTTTTCGATCGGTGTTGATTTTGAGATAATGGTACTAATGTTGAGAATTAGAGAAGGCCCTCAATAGGGCCCTCGAAGAGACATTTAGTTGACTACTTCCACCATAGTAGGGGTAGCAACCTCAGCCTCAATGATAGATTGCACTTCGCTATACAAATCCACATCAACCTCTGGAACAGAGAGTGACACTACTAACGCGTAGCGAGCTTTTGAATGGTACTTTTCATGAGCCGGTCGGGTCTTCCACCAGCCATTCGCAGGATAAACGGCTATCTTTCCTCGTGCAGCGAGATCTGCAGCACTACCTCGCCAAACATCTTTGTGAATTGATCCTCTATGACGTTGCTGCTTTCCCAGTAACCAATTTCCGTCGGCTAAGGATTCCGGTTTTTCACCCTCGGCCTTAGCATTAATCCTTAGCATGAACTGATGGTCAGATTCACCCTGGTGCTTAACGTCGAATCTTAACTGATGGCTGGCATAACTGTATTTGTCTAATGCATTGCGACTAGATGGATTTGGCTCAATAAAGTATGACAAAGTAATCGTGAGCTCTACATCCGCTTCACCAATTCTTTGCAGCTCATCAACGGGCCAAGGCAGGTCGTGTAGATGCATATCTTTAGTCTTGGCTTGTCCCGATTTAGGTCTTATGTATGGCTGCAGTTCATCCTGAACCACCATATATAACGAATTACTTGCACTGCTTAGTGCTTTGTCCAAATTGGGTACACCAAAGCCAACTTTGCGTACCAGCTTGGCCATATCAGTTTTTTTTATGTTGCCATTACCTCGCTCCGCAGAAATCAGTGAGTACATTTCATCCGTCCAATCGGCGGAGTGTACCGTTAGCGCCCTTACTGTTTCAGGCCAAAGCTTTGGATACTTCGATAGGATCTGAGCAGCAAACCTTGCAGCTAATGCAGTAGCAGCACTGGTTGCATTTGCACATCGAAAATGTCGTCTAGAGAAGTCATGATTGGTTGTGAGTAGCTCTAAATCTGGCATACCAGCACAACCAATATCGTCTCGCCCAATATTACCGCCCTCGAACACAATCTCTGGCTTAATCGGCGAATTTTTCCTTTCCCACTCAAGAGATGTAGTTGAATAGGGAGAAAGTCCCCCTTTGGGTGCCAATGGTTTATAGTCGCCTGGTTCTGTTATGACATCTTTCTCGGTATATGCGCCGACAGTTAACACATTCCAAGCTTGAGCAGGGTCATGTACATCGCTTAGATAATTACGCTGTGGATACTCAAAGCTTCCGACAGGGGCCGTATTCCCTGCACAAACAGTGAACAGCCTAGGAAGTGTCCCTTCGCCCAGAAAATCGACCGCAAGCATATCCATTGCACTCGACCACGATGACGCCCGGCCTCTATCCGTTCCTTTTCCTGATGACAGTGACATGGAATAAATTCGTGAACGTTCGGGTTCATAGATCTCTATTTCTGATACCGCATCTTCGGTTACTCTCCCCAGAGACTTCCCAGCATTATCACCATTAAATCTAATGGTTTTCACTGACTCTAGCCGATGGGTAATGGTTTCAGTATGTGTCGAGCTTAATTTATCAGTGAGATCTCCCCACATCGCTAAACCAGCCATACTTGTGCCATGACCTATCGCATCAGTAGGATCATCGTCATCTGTTATTGTTCTCTGATCTGGCAAATCAGCAAAGCAAGACAGCAATGGGTGCTCTACGTTCACGCCGGAGTCGATTATGCAAATATAAGGAGAGTCGGCTGTATAGGTATGATTTAGACGGTTAAGAAGCTCATCAGACCACATTCGCTGCTCTGTAGGCTCCATCGCATCAAAAAATTCCGCCGTGACCTTCGGGTAACGTATCTCTGATACCCTGAAGAGGAGTGTTGCATTTTCTTCAAGCTTTCTTTGACTAGCTTTTACTTGAACAACAGTGTGTTCAGGAAAACGAAGCTGAACTTCAGAGACCTCAATCTCAGCAAGATCCGCTAATCGAGAAAAATCAGAGACTATTTCAAGGTAGTGGTTATGGGTTTGTCGACTCTTCCTCGGTGTTGCTAACCATACTTCCCACCAAACATCCGCTTCTTTGTCTTCGGGCAGAAGACTGATATCGTCAGCCCATATAGCAGAGAAAGCAGCACGCTTGATAGATTTTATTGAATCAATCAGTTTTTGATGGTCAGCCGCGACACCATTCGAATTTTTTTTGTATTTTTCGTAATCATTCAGCTTTTTTTGATAGAAGCTTAACTTACCCTCTGGCACATACGCCGTCGCAAGAGTCGTATTCTGTCCATCTTGCTCCACTGTTTTAACATTGTGTAGCACAATACCTTGGGGATCATTAGCAAGACTCTGAACGGCCATGTCAACGTCTGGAAAGCTTTCAAACTCAACCTGAATACCAACGCCCATTGAGAGCTCCGATGCAGGAATGCTCCGTTTAAGGTCCGTTAAGTCAGTAGCAACATTTTGGATATCTTGGCGTAGCTTTTCGCTGTGAGAAGCCCTATCCTGAGCGGGAATCACTACCTTGTTTGAGCCTCCTTGGGAGCGAGACGTAAACTCATGAGGACTGCCGGAGGAGCTGAAAAAGAAGTGGGGTTTATCAAATTCGTTTTTTTTGGCCATTCAAAATCCTTTTACTCCATAAAGTGCTGGCTAATACTTTTCCTATCCTCAATGGCCTGCATCAGCATTTTAGTGCTAATTGAGCTGTAACCATGGATCAACATTTCTTTGATTGCATCATTTGCAGCTAAAGTTATCTCTGCATTGCTCAACCCTTGCGCAATCGTGGGAAGCCGCTTCCAAGAAAAATTCTTCGCTACGTATGGCTCTAAACGAGAACGAAACAGCTTTGTTATTTCGTCTTCCGACGGCAATTCATATCGAACCACATCATCAAAACGACGAAATAACGCATGATCTAGCGCTTCAATATGGTTTGTTGCGCAGACTATGACGCTATTGGAGTCATCTTGCTCAATCATCTGCAAAAAGCTATTCAGAATACGTCTGGCTTCACCAACATCATTGTTCGAACCACGATGCGACCCTAGGGCATCAAACTCATCAAAAAAGTAAACACCACGAACTTCTTTTATCGTATCAAATATTTGCCGAAGCTTAGCAGAAGACTCACCGAGATATTTTGTAATCACAGCATCTAAACGAACCTCGAAAAGAGGGAAGTCTAGTTCTCCAGCTAAAACTGACGCAGTGAACGTTTTCCCTGTACCAGGCTTCCCTGCCAGCAGGAGCTTTCTCCTGGGAGAGAGGCCGTGGTTCTTGAGCGTTGTTAGATGCTTTTGTTCCTTAACCAACCGCTCTAATCGCCCTTTAACGGCGCTAGATACAATTAAGTCAGAGAAGCGCAATTGAGGATGAGTTGTAACCAGTAAGCCAGAAGCATCTTTAACACCAGATGCAATGGAAACCGGTAAATTGCTCGCGCTTCTCTTCTTCGCTTTTTCAACTAGTCCTTTCAGCTCTTGCGCAAGCTTGCCATGACCATTCCTAGCTTCATGAGCAGCTACCTGGAGCGCAACAGAAACGAACCGGTCGTCATCTCTGTCAATATGTGATTGCAGCAAAGCTTTGATATGGTTGGAGCTAGCCATAGGTTATTCGCAATAGTGAAAAGTGATTACAGTATAATGATACATTGAAACCCCTTTTTCTTCTATAGACTAGGCGTCTCAAGGGGCGTCAAAGCTGGCAATATTTAGCGCAAGGTGAGGTACCCAGTTTACTCTTTGACTCTAAAATGCCCTAGTCAGAAGTCCACCGCGCTATCCCTCTCCGCTATCCTTGCCATCATCCACTCTTCGACTTCACTTTCTACCCACGCAACCGCTCTGCCTCCCAGGGGCACACTTTTCGGAAAGGTGCCGTCTTTCATCAGGTTGTAGATGGTTGAACGGCCAAGGCCTGTCATGTGTTTTACTTCGCTCAGTTTAATTAATCTCATGATATTACTCCGTTATTGGACTCATGAGATTTCCGCGCACGTAAAGATTTACCGGTTTCACCCTCCCCTCTTGCACCCACTCTCCTAACCAACCTGATTTCAGATATATGTCATCGATACGCATAGCCACATCAATCACTTAAAAGGAGACTCCCTATGCGTACATCACACACTCCCCTGTTTACCCCTGCAGATAACTATCCTGCCCACCAGCCATCTGATTTGAATCAGCTCTTAGAGCACGCGGCAGAAGCGCTGGCCCAAAAGTACAAACGCGAAGGCACCTTCACGAGCCCTAACAACGTGATGGAGTACTTAAAGCTCAAACTCGGCGCGTACGATCGTGAAGTGTTTGCGTTGATGCTGCTGGATAACCAACATCGGCTGATCCAGTTCGATATCCTGTTCTTTGGCACCATTGATGCCGCGTCTATCTATCCACGCGAAGTGGCGAAAGCGGCACTGAGTCACAATGCTGCGGCCGTTATCTTTGCCCACAACCATCCCTCAGGGATTGCTGAGCCGTCACAGGCAGACCGTCACATCACTGACAAGTTGATCAAAGCGTTGGGCCTCATCGATGTTCGCGTTTTAGATCATGTGGTTGTTGGTGAAGACTGTGTGTCTTTCGCCGAGCGAGGCTGGATCCCAGTCGTGTAGAGGCTTCACAGGCCATTTTTACACGCCACACAAGCACATAGGCAGCGATACCTTTCCCTGCTTCTCATTATGTTAAAACGGGAAGCAGCCAACCTAGGCGTAACAAGGGTCTGGCTATCTCTGTCGTCACAATGTACACGACGTGTTAGCTCGGGGCCCCCGACCTTACTTTTGATAAATACTTCAATATTTGAGTATTTTGTCCCCTACAGACCGTGACCATTCTTCCTAWTCATCCCAGCCTCTCTTCTTAAAAACAAATATATTAATAGCATTAAAGGGAATCCAATAACGAGGCCCTTATAATGAAAAGAAACTATCCATTCGCATTAGCAATCAGCCTGTTTATCTGTTCAGCGACAGCACATGCAGAGGCTATTCTCCATGCTTTTAATTGGCCGTATCAGCTTGTAGAAGCAAGAGCAGAGCACATTGCTGAAGCTGGTTACAAGAAGGTGTTAGTGGCGCCAGCTATGAAGTCGTCTGGCACAGAGTGGTGGGCACGCTATCAGCCTCAAGATCTGCGTGTTATCGACTCTCCATTAGGCAATAAGCAAGACTTTCAAGCCATGATTGCAGCCCTCGGCCAGCATGGTGTGGCTGTTTATGCCGATGTGGTGCTCAACCATATGGCGAATGAAAGCGGATTACGCGACGATCTTAATTACCCCAGCGCACAGGTCTTAGAACACTATGCGCAAAACCAAGAAGCGTTCGAGCAGCAAACACTTTTTGGGCAGCTCTCGCAGCATTTGTTTTCCAGCACGGACTTTCATCCAGAAGGCTGTATCACTCAGTGGCATGACCCAGGCCATGTGCAATATTGGCGTTTGTGCGGTGGAGAGGGAGATCTAGGCTTACCCGATTTAGACCCGAATCAGTGGGTGGTTGAGCAACAGCGTGCGTATCTATCGGCGCTAAAAGCCATGGGTGTGAAAGGGTTTCGGGTCGATGCAGTCAAACACATGAGCATGTATCACATCAATCAGGTCTTTACGGATGCCATTCGTGAAGGCATGCATATTTTTGGCGAAGTGATCACCAGTGGTGGGGCCGGCGACCAAAGCTATGAGGCGTTTCTTTTGCCTTATTTACAACAAACCACCCATAGCGCTTATGACTTTCCTTTATTTTCACAAATGCGTCGCGCGTTTTCGTTCCAAGGTAGCCTCACTCAGTTGCATCATCCTGAAAGTGTTGGTCAAGCGCTGGATAAACACCGAGCGATCACCTTTACCATTACCCACGACATACCGACTAACGATGGCTTTCGCTACCAAATCATGGATCCCACTGATGAAGCGCTCGCCTATGCCTATATTCTTGGCAAAGATGGAGGGAGTCCGCTGATCTATAGTGATGAGCTTTCTGCAGGCGAAGACAAAGATAACGGCCGGTGGCAAGGCGTATGGAAGCAGCCTGCAATGAAGGCCATGCTCCGCTTTCATAATGCAATGCACGGCAAGCCAATGACGGTGATTGGCAGCACCCAATGTCTGCTGTTATTTAAGCGCGACCAAGCCGGTATTGTGGCGATCAATAAGTGTGGTGAGCCTCAATCTTATACCATGGATACACGCGAATACCCACTTAACTGGTATCGCCCTTATTATGATGTGTTAAGTGATGCGACCACTACCATCTCATCGGATTTTCACACTATCAACATTCCTGCTCGCTCGGCGCAGATGTATATGCATTAATCTATGTCGCCGCCGTCTTGCTATGCCAAGCGGCGGATTGACAGTCAGTGAAATCCGCCGCACTCTATCTTAAAAAGTGGACAAGCTGGGTGTCATGATGACTGTGAATTTTGAGCAAAAAATCCGTCCAGATCGGCCTTTTAGAACGCACACGAACGGCGATTTAATGAAGCAGTTTGAAAGCGATCGTGGACGGATCATTAACTCTGCCGCCGTACGCCGTTTGCAACAAAAAACTCAGGTTTTTCCACTTGAACGCAATGCCGCGGTGCGCAGCCGCCTCACCCACTCTTTAGAGGTCCAGCAAGTCGGGCGCTATATCAGTCAACTGATTGCCGACAAACTGTCTGCCTCGCAACTCGCTCCCCCGCTCGACCGCTGCTTGGAAACCTTGGTTGAGATGGCTTGCCTGATGCACGACATAGGTAACCCACCGTTCGGACACTTTGGCGAGCAAGCGCTCAGTGATTGGCTCAGTGAGCAGGTCCCGTCTATCTACCGCCAACATTTTAATGACGAACTGCCTGAGGAGGTACAACGCGATCTCTGTCATTTTGAAGGCAACGCACAAGGCATACGGCTGATCCATACCTTACAACAGCTGAACCTCACCTATTCGCAAGTCTCCGGCATTCTTAAATACACTCGGTGTGGTAGTGAGCCGAAACCTGCAGATGACGACACGCGCGCTTACCTGAAAAAGAAGGTCGGCTATTTTCTCAGTGAACAAGCATACATCGGCGATTTACAAGAAACGCTCGCCATCTCGCCCGGCTGTCGTGCCCCAGTCAGTTACATCATGGAAGCGGCCGACGATATTTCTTATGGCATTGCCGATTTAGAAGACGCCGTTGAAAAAGGTGTACTGACTCTCGCGGATTTGAAAGCGGCTCTAAAGGCAACTTTTGTCAAGCTTACCCAAGCCAGTGAAGGGCATGACGCCAACACCATGGCAACCATGTTAGAGAATGCGGAAAAGCGCAGCCACGGCAGTGATAGTCAGTTTTTTGTCTTCTTGCGTGTGGAGGTCAATAAACGCTTGCCTCGCCATGCCGCCCAACGCTTTATCGACCATTTACCCGCTGTCATTGATGGCACCTTTAATCACGCGCTAATTGAAGATAACAGCGTCAATCATTTACTTGTACAAACCTTTAAAAACGTCGCTAAAGCGCATGCCTTTTGTCACCCTGAAGTGGAACGCCGCGAGCTACAAGGCTACCGCGTCATCCATGGCTTGATGAGCATCTATCGTCCACTCCTCACCTTGCCCAGTGAGGTGTTTACGGCTTTAGTCAACGGTGATCCGGTCAAGCCACAAGCGTCGATATACACCCAGCGACTATTTAAAAAACTGCCTGAAAAACATAAAAAAGCCTATCGTGACGGGGTGCAAAAACAGGCCCTGGCGGAGCAAATCCCTTCTGCCACTGCGCGTGAATTCTATTTTCGTACTCGCCTGCTAATTGACTATATCAGCGGTATGACGGACCAATACGCATTCGACGAATACCGCGCTTTTCATGTGATTGAAGAAGGCTAAAAAAACCGCTCCGTGGTTAGGGGCGGTTTTTTGCGATATAGCCATTAGCCAAAGCGCTTTTGCCACTTATCAATCACCGTGGCACCAATCAAATCGCCTTGTACATTGACCGCAGTACGGAAGGTGTCGAGTGGGCGCTCAATGATCAGCAAAATAGCAATGGCCTCCAGTGGGATCCCCGCAGCCAGCAACACCAACTGCATACCCGACATCGAGCCCGACGGCATGCCCGGCGCGCCTACCGACGAAACCATCGCCATAATAAAGATCATCACAATGCCGGTCGTCGACAGGTCAATCCCGAACAGTTGTGCCAAGAACACTGCAGCAATGCCTTCAAATAACGCGGTGCCATCCATGTTCATCACCGCGCCCAACGGCAAGACCATGCTCGCGGTCGACGGAGTGACCTTGAGCTCTTCTTTGGCAGCCTGCATCGAAACGGGCAGTGTCGCAGCACTGGATGAAGTGGCAAACGCCATCGCCAGTGGTGCAGAAATGGCGCGAAACAGACTCACAAAGCCAATACCACCAGCAACGCGTGCAATAAGCGGCAACACGATCAGTGCATGAACCATCGTCAGTCCAAACACCAAGGCGGCGAAGCTAAATAGCTGGCCGAATAGATCGTTATCCCCTTTATGGGAGAATTGGAAAACAATCGCAAACACAGCAAACGGCGCCAGCTTGATAATGCCTGCCACCATGGTGTTAATACCTTTATTCAGCCCACGAATGGTCTCGAATAATGGGTGCGACTCTGGCAGCGCGACAATCAGCGAAATGCCGAACAAAATGGTGAACACCACAATCGCCAACAGGTTACCCTGAGTCACCGCGGCAAACGGATTCACCAACGCCATATTGATAAGTTTGGTGGCAATGGCTCCGGCTCCCGCAGCATCTTGGTTGATAAAGCTAATGCTCTCATCGACTGGCGGTGCATTGGTGAGCGGTTGCCATTCGGGCATCATCAGCGCTGCGCCAAGACCAATGGTGATCGCGATGGTGGTGGTAAAGCCGTAAAACAAAAGTGTTGCACCACCTAAGCGCTTAAGGCGAACCACATTGCCAATATTACTGATCCCCTCCAGCAACGAGAGCAATACCATCACGCCGACCACGGCTTTGAGTAGACCGATATAACTGACCTTGGCAAGCATAAGCAATGGATACCAAGTGGTCTGTTCTGCGTTTTCAATGGGGCCGAATACCGTGCCCACCAGCCAAGCCAGTGCGGCCGCCACCGCAATTTGCAATGGCAAAGAATGTCTAAGGGTTTTCCACATTGTCTTTTCCCTAATCACAGCGTCATAGCTGCATAATGATGATTTATCTGCATTTTTGTAGCGAATTGGCGACAAATCATAGCAAGTAGCGGAATTCAGCTCATGTAAAAGTTATGAACAATCTGGAATAACTAGTAACAAAATGGTTGGTTGGCGAATGAGGCCACACTTTTCACTGCAAATACCAAGAAAACGCATGATAAAAAAAAGCCCGCCATGACAGCGGGCTAGGGCTCACCACAAAGCCATTATTGGGGGCGTTGGTTTTGTGGGTTGAGCTCTAAGTTGACGGGGGTATCTAGCTCTTGGTTCAAGGCTTTTTCGAGTTCTGCCACATTGGTGCCCGGTGTGGCTTCAAGAAGAGCAACGCCCTCTAGGTAACTTACCAAACTTAAACCGTATTTTTGAGCCAGCTCACTCGCGTGCGCTTCGTTCGCTTTTACCAAAATAGAGCCAGTAACAGTCAAAGGCGTGCTTTGCGCGGATACAGCGACCTTATCGCCAACCATCACGCCCATTTGTTCACCGCTCATGCTGCGAGCGCTGTTGGCCGTATCCACCACCACGTAGTCTTGACCGTTCAATTGCACGCTACCTGCGCTAACACTCAAGCTAAAGCCCATGATAGCGAGTGCTGAGATCATCTTTTTCATACTTCGTCTCCTATTAACCACGGTGACCGATGACACGCAGTGACCATTGGGTCAGTTTCCCATCATCGCGGTTGTTGGGCATGGATTTAACCTCGCCACCTAAGGTGTACTGGCGTGTATCACCGTCAGTATCCGTGACATAGAGCGTCCACTGACCTTGCGATGCTTCACCATTAAATTTGTGCGATAGCATTAAATGGTCGGTAAAACCTTCTGGATAGGTAGGATCCAAGGTGTTTGAAAGCATACTGTTACGTGGTGACATCAATACGCTCCGAGTCCCTGCGGGCGACTCTAACTCAATGAGCAAATCAGACATACGGCTGTGCTCAATTGAGGTACGCACTTGTACCGCCTCAATAGTGAGGTTATCGGCCACTTGCACACTGTCTGCTGTCGCTACCGCCCCAGCATCGGCTATCGCAAGTCCAGTTTCACCCTCTTGGTTGTGATAAGACCACGCCCAATCCGTGAACACTTGTGCAGGAAGTGGCTGATATGTCTTCGCCGCATCGAGTACCGCATTGACATCAATCAAACCAAACCCGTAGGTTGGGCTATACCAACGCCCCGCAGCATTTTGTTTCCAGCCTTCTAGGCCAGTCACCGTGCGCTCACCACCACGTGCTGTTTGATAGGTTAAAAGAACATCAGCATCGTCTGCATCCACCCGTGTCGCGGTCGTCGCTAATAGGTGACGAATATCGCGCTGCGATAGGTTCGGGTAGGCTGACATCATCAACGCAAATGCCCCTGAGGTATTTGGCGCCGCCGAGGAGGTCCCGTTCATCACGCTGTTGAAATCACAGGTGTTGTCTATCTCCGTGCCACCGTGCAGGTCGTGCGAATCGTAAGGAATACGATCGTCGCGGTTATAGCCCATGGTACAACCGGTGAGGTCCGTGGTGATATGAGCGGGTTTATTGGTGCCATACTCCCCACCCGGTGCAGTCAGGAACACATTGCTCCCGACCGACGAGTAGGAAGAACGTTCGCCGTCTGCATTGAGCGCGCTGACCGTGACGTTCCAATAATTCGCATTATCAGACGATTGGTTGCTGTTCTGCCAAGGCAACCCGTGGTTCCCGTCGACAGGACCGAAGCGCTCACGATTAAATGAGGTACGCTTATAACCATTTCCCGCTGATTTGATGAATATCGCCCCCAGTCCGCCAAAAGCTTCCGTGCTCATTTTTTTGTATTGGGCATTCTGGCGACCATCATAGCTCATTGGGTCATCGCTGTAGGGATAGCTGCGAACCCCGGGACCACCATAGCTTTGGTTGAATATACGGACATCATCCGAATAGCCTTCACGGCCATGGCTAATCTCCCATGCATTCTGGCTTTGATATGCTAGGTAGTTATACCCTTGCAGGTTGGCAAGCGGCGCAACCCCCATACCGCCAAGGCCGTTATCTCGCACTGCGGCGATGATGCCAGCCACCGAAGTACCATGTGCGGTGTTACGATTACTCCAGCCTTCTGGCGTCGGATCATTGTCACGATTGACAAAATCGTAAGATTTACCTGCTCGGACATTGGCCGCCAAATCTGGGTGACCAATCTCCAACCCATCATCCACAACAGCGACATTGACGTTTTGGCCCAGAATAGCCTGTCGGTGAGCCCACCAAAGGTTTAGGTCGTTCCCCGCTTGCCCACCTTCGCGGGCAAAGGCTTTCTGACCACTATTGAGTAGGTGCCACTGCTGCGCTGTAAATGGGTCATCACCCGGCAAACAGCGCTCTGCACTGGTGCGGCCAATATCAACAGGCTCATTGCCCGTTAACGCCACACAAGCCTGTGGATCGGGCTCGACAGGCTCAGGCACTTTTGCCATTGCCCACGCCCCGGAGGTGTGGAAAAGCGCGCCGATAATCAACGCAAGAGAGCTGTGTTTGTGCATTTATCATTCCTTTTTACACTAACTAGACGTGTCTCGATTCTGAGAGACCCATCATTAGTAAAAAGAAATAACCTAATGATAAACAAGCAATTAAATAAGATGTGATCTTGTGCCTAGCTTTTAAACAAAAATCATCTAAAAAACTGACCACACCCCGCATCTGTTAACATTTAATTCACGTAAAAAATCAAATATTGCGACAAAAAAGGCAATATAAAAACGTAATAAATCACAGAATTATTTAAGAAATGATCTAAACGCTTCACCTCGACGCACTCCGACAAATCGGCTATTCGCCGTGTCCCCCCTTTATCAGCCCGTAAACCAAAGAGTCATTGACCCATCGACGAGGGAGAGAGATGACGTCGAAGACGGGTAAATCATCTACACTCATTAATGATAGATAAATCAATAAAGCAAGCGGATATTAATGGGAATAGTAAGGCGGATACCTTGAGTAAAGCGTCACTTGATCAGTTTAAACAGTACTTTTTTGATGCGCTGGATATCGTGCCATTGCCCTTATTGATATCGGAAGGGATTGTGACTGATGAAATTGGCAATAACAATCGCGTCCATATTTTCTTTAATCAAGCCTTCCGACAAGAACTCGGCTATACCCTAGATAGTATGCCAGACATCTACCAATGGTTTGAAAAAGCCTATCCGGATCCTACCTATCGGCAAGATGTCATTAACCAGTGGCATCTAGCCGTGCACGAGGCGCAAGCACGCGGTGAACGTACCGTTGAACTTCCGGCATTAATCACCCATGCCAATGGAGAGCAGCGTTGGTATGCGGTCACGGCACAAGTCGATGTCACGCCAAACCCAGATTGGCACATCGTTGTATTTCGAGATATCCATCAACTCAAGACTTCACTCGATGAGACGACGCACGCCTCTCTGACGGACAGTCTGACCCAACTAACAAACCGGCGAGGCCTTTCAGAATGGTTTGAGCAATATGCTCATCACACTGCACTCGGCACTATCGTGTTAGACATCGACCGATTTAAGCAGGTCAACGATAGCTTAGGGCATATTGCGGGGGACCGGTTGTTGGTCCAGATCGCAAGCCAACTTACGCAGTTTTCACCGTCGAAAGCATGCTGTGCCCGCTGGGGAGGCGAAGAGTTTGTTATCATCATACCGGGCTGTACATACCAAGACGTGGTCCAGCTAGCCAACACCCTTTGTCATCATGTTTACCAAGAAGGGTTCTTGTGGCATGCCACTCGCCATCAGGTTAGCGTCAGCGCAGGCATTAGCTATACAGAAGCGGGCCACCATTCACTGGATGAGGTTGTTGCGCGCGCGGACCGGGCAATGTATGCCGCCAAACAGCGTGGCCGTAATCAAGTATGCGATGATCTCCCATAAGTTGCCAATCACTTAGCCACTATTGTATTGGCAATGCGGTCTCTACCCCTAGTGAACGGCGCGCCAAGTACACATCATGCAAACTTGGGTCATCGGCCTCTCCTTTCACTGCATTGTCATTTTGACAGCCTAGATCTCAAATGCGACTTCATCCAACTCCGTTCGATGGGCGAGTGCTGCCGTTATCACGTATCATAAATCAACCCTAAGGAGCTTTTATGAGTTGGATTGAAACAAACGAGGCCATCTTCCGGCTGAGTGTGTTTGTCGCCGTGCTGGCGGTGATGCTACTCGCTGAGTGGCGCAGGCCAAAACGCCCCCTTACCAGAACACGGCGAGAACGCTGGCGTGGCAATATTAGTTTGACGGTGTTTAACACCCTAACGCTACGCTTGTTTGCCCCGCTAACAGCGGTCGGTACTGCGGCTTGGGCTCAAACCCATCATGTGGGCGTGTTCAATGTCCTCGCTCTGCCCGAGGCATTCGCGGTAATAGTGACACTGGTGCTGATGGATTTGGCCATTTGGTATCAACACAAGCTATTCCATCAATGGCCTTGGCTATGGCGTTTGCACCTTGTCCACCACGCGGACATGGACATTGATGTCACCACAGGAGCACGTTTCCATACCGTAGAAATTTGGCTTTCCATGCTGATTAAATGTTTAGTTGTCATGATGGTCGGTGCGCCTGTGATGGGGGTGATCCTTTTTGAGACCTTGCTAAGCGGCATGGCCATGTTTAATCACAGCAATGTCGCCGTGCCCAAACAGATAGATGAGTGGTTACGCCGCGTTATCGTTACCCCCGACATGCACCGGGTGCACCACTCGACCCGTTTTCATGAGTGCAATGCCAACTATGGTTTCAATCTGTCTTGCTGGGACCGCTGGTTTGGCACCTATGTGCCACAACCGCGTAAAGGCCATAAAGGGATGCGTATCGGCTTAGCCGAAGTCAGCCAAGCCACTGACGCCAGTCATATTTTGGGGATGCTGCGTTTGCCTTTGCGTTGGCATATACTTCAGCGCGCCTATCAAAATAACAAGGAGACGCAGGCGCATGAGCCAAGTCATCGTCACATCCAAAAACCCCGCTAAAATCGCCGCCGTTGAAGCTGCCTTTCGTGATGTTTTTCCTGAACACCCCTTTACGTTTACCGGTGTCGCGGTCCCCAGCGACGTGCCAGACCAACCCATGACAGAGAAAGAAACCTATGCCGGTGCCTGCAACCGTGTTCAGCATGCCAAAGCAAAATACGAAGGGGATTTTTACGTCGGGGTAGAGGCCGGATTAGACCACCAGCATACCTTTGCATGGATGGTAATCGACGATGGGACGACACGCGGTGAAGCGCGCTCAGCCTCTCTACCGCTGCCACCAGAGGCACTGCGCGCATTACACCATGGCGAGGAGCTGGGTGATGTGATGGATCGTATGTTCAGCGAGCAGAACGTGAAGCAAAAAGGCGGTGCGATTGGTATGCTCACCGGGCATCGCTTAACGCGCTCAAGCGTTTACCATCAGGCACTTATCTTAGCCTTGATTCCTTTTCTGCACCCTCACCTATACCGCTGATAAACCAAGAAAAAACGGAGCCCGAAGGCTCCGTTATCAATAAAATAGTGGCGTTCCGCTAGTCGGTATGCGCTTTCTGCTCTGCTTCGCTTTTGAGTAAACGCGCCAGCCACGCTTTACTGTCATCATCAAGGCGTTTGAGCTCATTGGAGCCGCGCGTCACGGTAGCGATGCCAACCCCCAGCAACTGACTCAGTTGGCGCTGGCTCATTTTACCTTCCAATAGCTCGTGTAAAATATTGATCCTTGCGACCAAGGTATCACGCTCATCTGGCGTCAGTAGCGCCGTCAGCAACGCATCATCATGGCCATCTTGTCCGGCACGACGCACTAAAGCGATAACATCTTGCCACCCTGAAAATGCAGGTGATTGCGACATGGTTTCCTCTCACGGTTAACGTCAGTGCGGCAAGTGTACCATTAATAACGTTTCGCTAACTCGTTGGCCCGTAAAAATTGAACCGGCTCCCCCAATAGCTGACGGTAATAGATTTCAAACATCAGCACATTTTGTACATAATGACGGGTTTCATAAAACGGGATCGACTCGATAAAAGCAATCGCATCCATATGGCCTTGCGATCGTTCTAACCAGCGCGATACCCGATGCGGCCCCGCATTATAGGCAGCAAAGGCTAAGATGCGATTGCTCTCAAAGCGATCTAGCATCATTTTTAGATAGCCACTGCCAAGACGAATGTTCACCCCAGGATCGCTTAAACTCGCCGGCCCTTCGTAGTCATAACCAAGCTCCCGCGACGTTTCTCGCGCCGTCCGCGGCATGAGCTGCATTAAGCCTCGCGCGCCAACATGAGACACCGCATGGGTGAAGAAGGCGCTCTCTTGCCGCGACAACGCCATTAACGTGGTTTTATCCACCCCTCGCTCACGGCTGAAAAACTCAAACCACCACTGATGGGCAAGCGGGAAACGCAACGATAAGTGATCCCACATTTTTCCGGCGATCGTTGCCTGCACCGCCAAGTGATACCAGTGCTTTTTACTGGCGTATGCCGCCAATAACGCAATTTGCGCATCGCTGGCACGGTTGAGGACGTAATACCATTCACGTTTCGCGGCATAGATTTTGTTCAGCGCAATCAGCTCATCCACTCGCGCTAACACATCTTTCACTGGCATCAGCCCCTCTTCTTTGAGGACCGCTGATCGGGAAGGAATATGAATAGCTTGATCCAAATGCTGCGCCGCAGCGACACTGTAGAAGTTGCGCTCTCCCACCATATTGGCGAAGGCGCGATTGGCTTGCTCACTATCCCCTAACTCGAGCTGAATGCGCGCATCCCAATAGCGCCACTTCAGCGATTGCTTCTCGGTATCACTGAGTAGCGACAGCCACGCATTGAGCGCGTGCCAATCATTGTCCAATAACGCCAATCGAAAGCGTCGCTCAATCAAGCCATCGTTGTGGGTATTGCGCAGCATGCGATCGCGCCACCCCGCAAGAGCAGGATCGTCATCATTCATCAATTGGCTGATCAGGTAATCGGCAATTTCTTGGCGTTCACGCTTATCATAATGTTGCCCTTCAACCGTACGACGAAACTGACGAATGGCTTGCGCTTCGTCTTTACGCGACAAGCGTTCAAATGCCAGTCGGGTTAGCTTTTGGTTAAAAGGCGTCACCTGACTGCGCTTGGAAAAATCAGCGACGTTCTCAGGCTCATCATAAAGCGCCAGTACCTGCTCGCCTTGTGGCTGATAAGACGCCGGTAATTGGCGATTTAAATACCGCATCAGGCTACGGTTACGTGCTTCAAAGGTTAGTAGCATCCGCTGTAATATCAGCTCTCCGGTTAAGAGTTTTTGCTCAGATAAAAAACCGAATAAGGGATCGCAAGCGCTGTCTACCGACTGACCCGAGAGATAAAGCGATTTCGCCCCACTGCGTGCTAATGCGCGGTTACCAGCCTGACTGTGGGCGTAATAGTACTGACACTGATAACGCTCACCACGCGGGACATCGGTCTGGAAAGACACCAAGGTTTTCCATTCCCCTCGATCGGCAAGCAAGGTCAAATAGTCGGCCCGCAAACTGTTTACAAAAGGCAACGAACTGTAGCGGTTGATAAAGTTAGTGACCGACTTGTGCGACTTTAATGACAAATTGCGAGTAAAGTCACGATAGTCCAAATAGGGATAAAGCGGGTAATCGCGAAGCTGGCCCTTTAAGGTACGAAAGCGCTTGAGATCACCACGCTCGATGGCGTCGATTGCGGCCTCATATTGGCGCTGTTGCGGGGTCAACTCGGTGCCGTCTGGGGTGGATGAGGCCAACACCGCCGGCGCGGCAAAGCTGGATGTCACTAATACGCCTGACACTAAAGGGCGTGAGAAGGCACGGACACAGACGACAGCGAGACGATACGCTGCGCCATATGGCCGGGAGAAGGCAGTGAGTAATTCCATGTCAACGGTTGCTCCTGTGTTCCTAACATCGAGTAGACAACAGCCTGGAAGGCAAATTCCCTCGATGTTAACGCCTGAATATGACGATCACTGTTAAACTTGGCAAAGTTAACGTTAGAATAGCGTCTTTCACTCCACAACTATTAACGCGAGCAGAAATGGCTGAGTACGTATATACCATGTCGCGGGTGAGCAAGATCGTGCCACCTAAGCGCCAAATTCTGAAAGATATTTCTCTATGTTTCTTCCCCGGCGCCAAGATCGGTGTGTTGGGTCTAAACGGTGCGGGTAAATCGACCCTATTGCGCATCATGGCCGGTATCGATACCGACATTGAGGGTGAAGCCCGTGCGCAACCAGGCTTAAAAGTGGGTTATCTGCCCCAAGAGCCGGTATTGGACGAAGACAAAACGGTTCGTGAAACCGTCGAAGAAGCGGTTGCCGATGTTAAAGACGCATTGAACCGACTCGATGCAGTTTACGCGGCTTACGCTGATCCAGATGCAGATTTTGACGCCTTGGCGCAAGAGCAAGGCGAACTGGAAGCCTTGATCCAAGCAAAAGACGGTCACAACCTCGACAACGCCCTTGAGCGCGCCGCTGATGCCTTGCGTCTGCCTGAGTGGGATGCACAAATTAAGCACCTTTCGGGTGGTGAGCGCCGTCGTGTCGCCATTTGTCGCTTGCTCCTTGAGAAACCAGATATGCTGCTTCTTGATGAGCCAACCAACCACTTGGATGCCGAATCTGTTGCATGGCTTGAGCGCTTCTTGGTCGATTACACCGGTACTGTGGTGGCGATTACCCACGACCGCTATTTCTTGGATAACGCTGCTGGCTGGATTCTGGAGCTTGACCGTGGTGAAGGTATTCCTTGGGAAGGTAACTATACCTCTTGGCTGGAACAGAAAGACGTTCGCTTGAAGCAAGAAGCGTCACAAGAAAAAGCACGTCAAAAAACCATCGAGAAAGAGCTCGAGTGGGTGCGTCAGAATCCAAAAGGACGTCAGGCCAAATCTAAAGCGCGTATGGCGCGTTTCGAAGAGCTTAATACGTCAGATTATCAACGCCGTAACGAGACCAATGAGCTGTTTATCCCGCCGGGTCCACGCTTAGGCGACAAGGTTATTGAGGTGAACAACCTCACCAAATCCTTTGGGGATCGTGTCTTGATTGACGATCTGTCGTTCAGTGTGCCTAAAGGGGCCATCGTCGGTATTATCGGTCCAAACGGTGCGGGTAAATCTACGCTGTTTAAGATGCTAAGTGGCACTGAGCAACCAGACTCAGGCACCGTGGAAGTAGGTGACACCGTCCAATTGGCATCGGTGGATCAGTTCCGTGACAGCATGGATGACAATAACACTGTCTACGACGAGATCTCAGAAGGGGCGGACATTATTCGCATTAACAACTTTGAGTTGCCAGCGCGCGCCTATGTGTCACGTTTCAACTTTAAAGGGAGCGATCAGCAAAAACGCATCGGTGAGCTTTCCGGTGGTGAGCGTAACCGTGTCCACCTTGCCAAACTGCTTAAAGCAGGCGGCAACGTGCTCCTTCTCGACGAACCGACTAACGACCTTGACGTAGAAACCTTGCGTGCACTCGAAGAAGCCCTGCTTGAATTCCCAGGCTGTGCCATGGTGATCTCGCACGATCGCTGGTTCTTAGACCGTATTGCAACCCATATTCTTGACTATCGTGACGAAGGCCAAGTGAACTTCTTCGAAGGTAACTTTGCTGAGTACACCGATTGGTTGAAGAAAACCTTGGGTGCGCAAGCTGCTGAGCCGCATCGTATCAAGTACAAGCGCGTCGCCAAGTAATTGCCGCACGACAGCCCTGCTAGGAGGGCTGAGGTGGCTATCTACCATCTCAGCCCCAGCGGGGCTTTTTATGCGTCCTAAACCGTATTGTCTCCGGTACATAGCGCAATAAAGGTAACCAAACGTTGCAAAAGTGAGACAAAACGTCTAATTCCCGTGCCATCTGCACCCCATTGCCTACACTGAAAACAGACATCTATAGGAGATGCTGTCATGTCAGAGCGTAGAAAATATTCCCGCGTGATGTATCGTGCTCCCGCGATACTCAAACAGGATGGTCGTGAATGGCACGCACACGTACTCGATTTATCCCTAAAAGGCGTGCTACTCAGTTTGCCCAACAATTGGGAATCTGACCCTGAGCGTAAAGAGTTCGACTTGGTCTTTTTTCTCCATGATTCAGAGATAGAATTAGACATGGAGTGCATTCTCGTGAACAACTGCGCGAATTACTTACATCTTTATATCGATCACATTGACATTGATAGTGCCAGTCATTTAAAAAGGCTCGTTGAACTTAACGTCGGCAACGATGAACTTCTCCATCGCGAGCTCGCACAACTGACTGACCACATGGCGGAGCCACAAGCTTAGTGTCCGCGCGGTCATGGACGGTATTAGATGCAGGCCAGCAGTAGCCAGTCATGACAGATCACATTCATATCGCCGTCACGCACCCTAATGGCGTGAAGCACTTTACCCTCTGCCCCACTCGTAAAAAGGTGGTGCAGACGCTTGCGCTTGTGTTGCTCGCACTGCTCACCGTCACCTTTGCCAGCTTGTACTTTCTCTCTGCACGCTCAACAGAGGCCGAAGCAGCCGTGGAACGTTTGCGGGATGAACGGGCTGCGCTAAATGCGGAATTAGCGGTCCTGCAACAAAAACGGGATGAGTTAACCGCAACCATTGAAAATAAAGACGTTGAGCTTACTGCGCTCACGCAACGCGTGGTGACCGTCGAAGATATGCTGGGGTTAAACTCGGTCGCTAAAGACGCCTCACTCACTCACCGTTTAGACGTCGCGGCCATTAACTCTGCAGTGCGGTACACCATGTTGCAGCTCATTCCCAACGGCAAGCCGATTGAAAGTTATCGGCGCTCATCCGGATTTGGTTCACGCACACATCCAGTCACCGGCAAAGCCAAATTTCATATGGGATTAGATTTGACCGCAGACAAGGGCACGCCTGTTTATGCACCTGCAGATGGCGTGGTGGAATACGTACGCCCGAGTCGCAAAAAAGGCTATGGCAACTTTGTCAAAATCGACCATGCTTTCGGCTTTATGACCTTGTACGCACACCTCGATAAGTTCAATGTGCGCAGTGGTCAGTTCGTGAAAAAAGGCGATCTGATTGCTTGGTCCGGCAACACTGGCTTATCGACAGGTCCTCACCTGCACTATGAAGTCCGTTTTTTGGGACGTGCGCTGGACCCGCGCCGCTTTATTAAATGGAGCGCTGAGAACTTTGATACCTTGCTGGAAAAAGAAAAACGTGTGGGTTGGGGCCATTTAGTTTCGGTAGTAGAAAACTTGGTAGAAACTCAGGTTCAGGTCGCCAATATGCCCGACCCCGAGCCACCGCTAAGTACCGCGCAACAGCGCGAGGCGGATTTAGACGTGACGCCTACCAACGTCTCGATGTAGTCACTCAACAAAGCTCACAGAGATCGACTCCCGGGCAGCAAGACACGTGAGCTTTGTTGTTTATCACTGCGGTTAGAGGTCTTCCAACACATCCAACGCATCAGACAGCTTGCTTACCCCAAAGACTTGCATGCCCTCAAGCGGCTGCTTTGGCATATTCGCTTTCGGGACGACCGCTTTTTTAAAGCCGTGTTTCGCCGCTTCCATCAAGCGCTCTTGACCACTCGGCACAGGGCGAATTTCACCGGCCAAGCCAACTTCACCAAAGACCACCAAATCGCGGGGTAAAGGTCGGTCGCGAAAGCTTGAGATCAGTGCCAACAACAAGGCGAGATCGGCACTGGTTTCGGTCACTTTGACGCCCCCCACCACATTGACGAACACGTCTTGATCCGACATTTGCAGCCCGCCATGCTTGTGCAACACCGCCAACAATAACGCCAGTCGGTTTTGTTCTAAGCCCACAGCGACACGACGAGGATTGGCTAACTGCGAATAGTCGACCAGCGCTTGTAGCTCTACCAACAAAGGCCGTGTCCCTTCCCATACCACCATTACCGAGCTTCCCGACGTCTGCTCCTCGCCACGCGAAAGAAAAATCGCCGAAGGGTTGCTGACTTCTTTCAGCCCTTGCCCGGTCATCGCAAATACACCCAATTCATTTACCGCCCCAAAGCGGTTCTTGTGGCTGCGTAAGGTTCTAAAGCGACTATCACTTGAACCATCGAGTAGAATCGAACAGTCAATGCAGTGCTCGAGCACTTTCGGGCCGGCCAAGGTGCCGTCTTTGGTCACATGGCCGACCATAAATATCGCCACATTGTGCTGTTTCGCGTAGCGCGTTAAAGCGGCGGCTGACTCTCTCACTTGAGAAACGCTACCCGGTGCCGATTGCACATCACCAACATGCATCACTTGAATGGAGTCGATGACCATGATTTTAGGTTGCTCTTTCTTAGCAACCTGACAAATGGTTTCTACACTGGTTTCGGACAATAGCTTGAGTTTATCTTTGGGAAGCCCAAGTCGGTCAGCACGCATCGCAACCTGTTGGAGTGACTCTTCACCGGTGATGTATAACGTCGGTAAGTGCTGCGCCAAACCCACCATGGTTTGTAATAGCAAAGTACTTTTACCGGCGCCCGGGTTGCCCCCAATCAAAATGGCCGCGCCAGGCACAATCCCACCACCTAGGACACGGTCTAGCTCTTTAAAACCACTGCTCAGGCGTGGCACTTCTTGCAAGTCAATCTCTTGCAACGTCTGTACTTTACCTTCAGCACTCCCCGCGTAGCCGGCATATTTTTCGTTGCGCGCGACTTGAGGGGACGCGGCAAGGCGTACTTCTGTGATGGTATTCCACGCACCGCACGCTGAGCATTGCCCTTGCCAGCGGGGAAAATCAGCGCCACAGTCATTGCACACGTAGGCCCGTTTTGTTTTTGCCATTCGCACTCCAATACGTATGATGTCAGCTAATTCACAAAATGATTGCTATCTTATTAATTATTCCCAAACTTTTTTGATAGCGTGCCGCTACAAAAGCAGGCCAATACTTTAACAGACTTTGCCATGAAGCAGGATGATTACCAGGGACTGATTGAGCAACTGCTTCCTCTTTCCCAAACCCCAAAATTTGAGGTGCTGCTCGACAAGCTAACGGCTAACGAGCCGAACTCTGCCAAGCTGCTGATCAAAATGGAGATCAGGCGGCTGATGGCGCCGTGCAATCGCACCATTGATTTGCGTGGAAAAGTCGATGGCGAATGTCACGAATATGACTTGCATGGCAAGAAACATTGGTTGGACGACGTCGCCATTAACTATTACTACGAGCGCTTGCCACTTTATAATGGACAACTGACCCAAGGGTTATGGGAAGATCTACACAACACCCCAAATAACTTTCGCGTCCAACACGAGAAAGCCAAGCAGAACCAGCAAAAAGGGCAAGGCCCTGTCACCGATAGTGCCCAAACGGCGTTATTACCCGAGAAGCTGACCTTTGGCAGCTATCTGTCACGCAGCGAAAGTCGCATTCACTATGCTACGCAAGTCTTGATCACCTTGCAGTCGGGTCAGGAAGTTCACGGGACCACCAGCGACTTATCAAACTCAGGCTGCCGCGTGCGCGTCCCCGCCGCCTTTGACTACCCGCCAAGCTCAGAAGTCACTGTCCGGTTTGCGGCGTTAGCAAAGAAGTATCTCGACCCTGATCTTGAAGATGGCTTGAGCTACCGCATTATTGGTGTGGACCAAAACAATGATAGTACGAGCAATGCTTGGTTACGCCTGCGTCTTGATACCAGCAGTGACGCCATCAAACGGGCATTGGAGTCAGAGATGGCATCGCCAGACTTTCGCGGTAAACAAGATGGGGAAGATAAACTGCTGACCCTCAAGCTGCAAAGCTATGAGCAGTCTTTTTTGCATCACACCAGCGTACTGCCGCTCTATTTTTCGCAAGATAAAATGGCGTACGTGCTTAAAACGCGGCAAAACCACAGCCTTTGGGATTACTGGCATGATGAACGCAACCAGCCTGTGATCAATCACCTTTTCGACCCACAACGCCTTTCATTATTACAAGTCGAAGGGGCGGCCAATAGCCAGCTACTGCTTTACTGTTTTTATGTTGAAAAAAATAAACGTCGCTTTTTCTACTCAGCCTCCCCCAGTGAGATGAGTGTGGAAGAGCGCCAGCTGTTTTGGAAATTAGGGGCTAAGCGGGCATCTTGGCGGGCATTTAAAGTGACCATGTCAGCCATCACGGCTGCCGATATCGAACGACTGCAGGATGTATCGCCAGACTGGCTCAACAAATTGAAGACATTGACGCACGTGGCGCTGGTACAGGATGTAACACATCATGATGCGCAGCAGGCCTACTTAAGTCACCCCAAACCCGAACGCTCAAGCCAAGCACTGCGCCGCTTTTTACATGAGCGTAACCCTGTGAGCCAAGCCAGCTTAATTTCCTCCGATATGCAGCCGCAGCGCCGTGAGCCACGTTATCAATACCGCTCTAAGGTCTCTTTAGTGCATGCTGAACAGGGGTTTATGGAAGGCGCGCTGTTGGATTTTTCCTCGGGTGGACTGAATGTCGCACTCAAGCAGCCCTTTCAAGGGGCAAAAGACGATCTGATCTCTGTCTCTCTCGATGCCTTTGTGAAGATAGACCGCCGCGCGCCTTTGGTAGATATGCCTTATCAGGTTATCCGAGTCAGCCCTAAACGCAATAATATCCAGCTAAAGCTGGTCAACGAAGCCCCGAATACTCGCCGACGCCAATACTTACGCCGTTTGATTGAGCACAACCAAGAAAAACTCACCGTGTTGGATGAGATCTTACCCGATCCGCCACTGGTGCGAGCCATGCACCAACTATTGCTGACCCGGCTCACCGTACAGCCTTACTTTATACGCCGAGACAATGGCGTACTCTCGGTATCCGCGGTCGGCATTAACCTACCACCGAGCCGGTTGCACCGATTACTGGAGCGCGCAGGTGGAGGGCGGCAGATTTCCTTCTACCCCTTGTTTGGCGACAAAATTCATACGCGCACGCATGAGGTTTCTCGTCCCTCTCAACCGCAAAAAGAACTGATCCGCGAATACTATGTCTGGATGGACATGCAAGATGAAGTCGTACGCAGAGTGCATACCTTCGCGGATAGCGAGTTTGAGTCCGACGATGCCCGCCGCAAGTTTATTGAGCTGGCTCAGCGCGGTGGTCTATTTGCCGTACTGCGCAACCGCATGGCGCCGCTTGCTCATGCGGAACAAGAAATCAATCCCGAAAAACTCGCGGCATTGTTAAAACGCGATACCCACAAAGCGCGCCAGCTCGAGGATGAGTTTGCCGCACTGTGCGCGTATGGCGAGCTGGTCGATGTCACCGATGAGGTGCTGATGCGCCTTGGCTGTTAGCGGGTCTGCCAACTGATACGTCCCTCGCGCAAGCTTGCCGACAGGATACAAAGCACACCGCCTAGCCAAGCGTGTTTCACCGCCGCTTGCGCTTGGGCGTTGACCATCGGCTTGGCATGGTAGGCAACACCAAGCCCGGCGGCGTTCATCATGGGTAAGTCGTTGGCACCATCCCCGACCGCAAGGGTATTTTCTGCTGCAATATCATATTGTTGTGCCAGCATCGTCAGCACGTCTGCCTTTCGCTGGGCATCGACCACCTGCCCTTCCACTTCTCCCGTCAGCTTTCCGTGCGCTATCGAGAGTTGGTTGGACTCGGCATAATCTAGTGACAGCGTGTCTTTAAGGTGATCAGAAAAATAGGTAAAGCCACCAGAGGCAATTGCCACCTTCCAGCCATGCGCACGCAAACTGGCGACTAAACGCGCCATATCCGGCATCAACGGCAACGTGGATTTCACTGACGCTAGGATTTGGCTGTCCGCGCCTCTCAGCGCGACAACACGCTCGCGTAAACTGGCTTCAAAGTCTAGCTCACCCAGCATGGCACGTTCTGTCACCGCGGAGACCGCATCCCCGACCCCCGCTAACGCAGCTATTTCATCAATACATTCGATTTGAATCGCGGTTGAATCCATATCAAACACCGCAAGACCCGGCTGACTGAGATCTGGCAACCCGTGCACGTCCGCACAATCCAAGCCAAGCAAATGGATAATGGTTTGATGCGCATCGGTTAATGGCCCTGCCATTAATAAGACTTCATAAGGCCCTACCCGCCAGCCATCAATCGGTGTCACCGCTTCGCCGGTAAAAAAACCAATATCATCAAGCTGGCGCGGGTCTAACAGCTCACCAAAGAGCACCCATCCACCTTGACGTCGGGTATAGCGACTGTAGGTCGACAACGATGGGAAACGTTGATAAAGCGTTGGGGTGCGGTAAATTTTAAAGGGCGTCGCGTCCATGGTTGTAGGCGTCCTTGCGGCCAAAGCCGTCGATTGAATAGTGAATGAATCGTATTGAGGCTGTGATACCATAAAACCAGCACTGAGCTCCAGTGCAATTTATTCTGGCGGTTTAGCTTTTGAGGTGGCTATGTTTACGGTTTCGCGACAAGCACTGCGACGCGTGGTGAAATGGGGGATCTTGTTCAGTGCGATCGCTGCAATTGCGGCGTTGATGCTTTACAGCACGACATTAAGCCAGCGCCAATATCAAGCTCTCTACCAACAAACGGATGAACTGGCACAACTGATGACCCGTCAGATTGGCGCACAAGCCTACGACGCCTTGGTGGATAAGAACTATCAGCCATTACAAACTATGGCCGACGCCTTGGTCAAAGAGCCTCTGATCCGCGATGCGAGTTTCTACCGCCTAAACGGTCAGGCCGTGGTGCACTCGGCTAATGCCCTGCCACTCGAAACGGCGGTTGGATTGACCACGCCGCTTGGGTTAGAGAGCCGCGGCCGTCAGCAACTCATGGCTCCCATTAGCCGAGAGGGCGATGTAGCAGGCTTTCTCCGCCTCACGCTAGAACATCAGGCGGTCACAGAAAAAGCCCATCACCAATTGCAAGAAAACATGAATCAGTTTCGTACGCTGTTAGTGCTCGCGATTCTGTTGGGGGCATTGCTGGTTGGCATGCTTAAGCGTCGCGACGGCCAAACTCCATTACTTCCTTGGTAATCCAACTCAGATACACACGAGGGCGCCTCAAACCTCACCCATAAAAAAAAGATGGCCTAAGCCATCTCTTTCATGGGTTAATCCCCGTCATCCTTACAGGAAGGATTGTCCATAGTCCATCGGCGACGTGCCAAAGTAAGTCGCCAGCGATTGGCCGATATCGGCAAAGGTTTCACGGCGACCTAATGATCCCGCAGGTACCTTGCTGCCATAAACCAGAGCAGGAATGTGCTCACGGGTATGGTCAGTGCCCGGCCAAGTCGGATCACAGCCGTGGTCGGCAGTGAGGATCAAGACATCATCTTCTTCCAGCATGGCCATGATTTCTGGCAAACGCGCATCGAAGTATTCCAAGGCCGCAGCGTAACCAGCCACATTACGGCGATGACCATATGCAGAGTCAAAATCAACAAAGTTGGTAAAGACTAAGCTGTTATCACCCGCATCTTTGATCGCGTCTTTGGTCGCGTCAAACAGCGCTTCAAGGCCTGTCGCTTTGATCTTTTTGGTGATCCCGCAATGGGCGTAGATGTCAGCAATCTTACCAATCGAAATCACGTCACCGCCTTTCTCGTCCACGATTTTTTGCAATACCGTGGCCGATGGTGGCTCAACTGACAAATCACGACGGTTACCCGTACGCTCAAATTGGCCTTTGCCTGGGCCCACAAATGGACGCGCAATCACACGACCAATGTTGTAGTCTTCCAGCTCTTCACGCACGATTTGGCACAGCTCGTACAGATTATCGAGGCCATAGGTTTCCTCGTGACATGCGATTTGGAACACAGAATCTGCAGAGGTGTAGAAAATCGGCTTACCGGTTTTCATGTGCTCTTCGCCCAAATCGTCCAGCACTTGAGTGCCTGACGCATGACAGTTACCCAAATAGCCCGGCAGCTTGGCACGCTCGACAATACGATCCAGCAGCGCTTGCGGGAAGCTATTGGTCTGATCAGTGAAGTAACCCCAATCAAATAGTACGGGTACACCGGCAATTTCCCAGTGACCAGACGGGGTGTCTTTGCCAGATGACAACTCTTTCGCGTGCGCATAGGCACCGATGATCTCTGCGTTGGCATCTAGCCCTTCAGGGAAGTAACCCGATGATTCTTCACATGCCTTACCTAGACCTAATTTGGTGAGGTTTGGCAATGAAAGTGGGCCGCTGCGGTCGGCATTATCCGCTTCGCCTTTGGCACACGCTTGAGCAATGTGGCCCAAGGTATTAGCACCTTGGTCACCGAATTTAACTGCGTCTTCAGTGGCACCAATACCAAATGAATCTAAAACTAATACTATTGCGCGTTTCATGATCGCCTCCGTTAGACGTCTTCTAGGCTGATGCGACGGTAAACGTCTGGCGTCGCACTTGGCGCCGTATCAGCCACTTTTACTGCGGCTCGCACCGCATTCGCCGCTTGTTGCCATTGCTCTTCAGTTTGAGCATGGAGCATGGCGAGCGGTGTTTGCCCGTCCACGTGTTGCCCCAGACGAATCATTTCGTTCAGCCCAACGGCATAATCAATTTTATCGCTAGCAACCCGACGGCCGCCACCTATTTCTACCATAGCCATGCCCAATGCTCGGGTATCCATGGCACTGACTATACCTGAATCCGTCGCGTAGACTGGCTTAATGATAGCGGCGGTAGAAAGATAGCGCTCCGGCGACTCAACAAAGTCACGCGGACCACCCAGTCCAGCCACCATTTTGGCAAAGCACTCAGCCGCACGGCCACTGTCTAGTGCTTCATCCAGTTTCTGTTTTGCGCCGTTCACATCGTCTGCAAGCCCGCTAATCACCAGCATATCCGCACACAGTGCCATAGTGACATTGTACAAGCGTGGATTGCGGTATCGACCGGTCAGAAAATCAACCGCTTCTTTAACTTCCAGCGCATTGCCGGCAGAGGATGCCAATACTTGGTTCATGTCGGTTAACAAAGCGCTCGTTTTCGTACCAGCGCCATTGGCAACCGCCACAATCGATTTGGCAAGCGCCTCGGAATCTTCATACGTGGGCATAAATGCCCCCGACCCCACTTTGACATCCATCACCAATGCATCTAACCCTGCCGCCAGTTTTTTCGACAAGATAGAAGCGGTGATCAGAGAAATGTTGTCTACGGTTGCCGTGACATCGCGGGTCGCATAAACGCGTTTGTCCGCAGGCGCCAAAGACCCGGTTTGACCGATAATCGCAACGCCGGCATCGCGAGTAACATCACCAAACACTTGGTTACTCGGCA
The DNA here is from genome assembly GCF_001996085.1 of Salinivibrio sp. PR5. Taxonomy (NCBI): domain Bacteria; kingdom Pseudomonadati; phylum Pseudomonadota; class Gammaproteobacteria; order Vibrionales; family Vibrionaceae; genus Salinivibrio; species Salinivibrio sp. PR5. The sequence continues at coordinate 29,077 of NZ_MUFK01000030.1, read as the reverse complement.
TAATGTTATAGCCGGGAATCGATTCCAGTTTATCTAGCGTTCCCCCCGTGTGTCCTAAACCTCGGCCGGAAATCATGGGAACATAACCGCCACATGCTGCTACCATAGGGCCAAGCATTAATGAGGTCACATCACCGACACCACCGGTCGAATGTTTATCCACCACTGGACCATCAAAATTCATATGTGACCAATCGATGGTCATTCCCGAGTCGCGCATTGCACATGTCAGAGCAACACGCTCATCCATGGTCATGTCGTTGAAGTAAATCGCCATCGCAAAGGCGGCAATTTGCCCCTCTGAGACCGACTCGTCGGCCACCCCTTGGATAAAGGTATAAATTTCTTCTTTGCTTAACGCGATGTTGTCACGTTTCTTACGAATAATTTCCTGAGGTAAGATCATCCATCCTCCTTACCGGCAAGACAGGACAAGCAGTCACTTGCCCTGCGAATCTCATCACTAAGGATTAGTAGCCGCCTTGCGCTGCTTTTTCACCTTCACCCAGCGTATGTAATAAGTTCGCTAACAAGCTTGAGGCGCCAAAGCGATAGTGACGGCTGTCTGCCCAGGTCTCGCCCAAGATACGATCCGCCATCGCGAGGTATTGCTGCGCATCCTCAGCAGTGCGTACGCCACCGGCTGGCTTAAAGCCCACTTTATCCGCGACACCTTTGTCTTTAATCACGTTCAGCATAATTTCTGCCGCTTCTGGCGTAGCATTCACCGCCACTTTACCGGTCGAGGTTTTGATAAAGTCAGCGCCCGCATCAATTGAGATTTCAGACGCACGCTTGATAAGCGCGTCTGTTTTCAGTTCACCGCTTTCGATGATGACTTTTAGCAGCGCTTGATCGCCACAGGCAGCTTTGCATTGTTTGACCAATTCAAAACCGATCTCTTCGTTACCCGCCATCAATGCACGATAGGGGAAAACAACGTCAACTTCATCGGCGCCATAGGCAACGGCCGCCTTGGTTTCAGCCACGGCAATATCGATATCATCATTGCCGTGAGGGAAGTTAGTAACGGTGGCGATGCGCACCTCAGGGGTGCCTTGCTCACGCAGCGCTTTTTTTGCCACCGGAATGAAACGTGGATAGATGCAGATCGCAGCCGTGTTACCAACTGGTGATTTCGCGTTCTGACACAAAGCGATCACTTTTTCATCCGTGTCATCATCATTCAGTGTGGTTAGATCCATTAATTTCAGTGCGCGTAGGGCTGCGGTTTGTAATTCGTTCATGGGTATCTCCAGTCCTCATTCTTTTGCCAAACAGTTATGGGTTGGCCACTGTGTAAACAACCTATTAGCAGGTTGCCGTTCAGCGGACTTGGCTCCTTGAAGTTTGAGGCTGGACATCTCGCCGCCTTCAACCAACCATCCTTGTTGCCGCGTGCAAACGTGATGTGTTTGCGTATTCCGCCGTTGGACGTTCTAGATTGGGGCTAGCCACACCTTGTTGCTAACCATAAGAGGAAAATAAGGGATTGTGGCACCCTCAAACTATGACGGTGTTCACTTATTTTACCAACGCCATCCAAGCAAAACTAGATTTTACCGTTTCTGTTGAAATACACACTGTTGCCCACCAGCACCAATCGCAAAGATGGAGAATATTTAGCCGGTTAAGAAAAGAAACGCTCCACCACCCACTGGTAACCAACGCCTCCCAAATAGACACCGACAATCCCCATTATTCCTGATAACACCGGTGGCGCGGGGATAGGGAGTTTAATCGCACTGAATAACACCCCGACCAAAAAACCTGCCACAAGTGCCAGTAAGACTTCCTGCATAGTGTTTCCTTATTTTGTTGATAGATATCGCACTAACTAAGTATGGCCACCAAAAATAAAAACGCCACACAGTCTCCTGCGTGGCGTTTTTGATGACACATGGTTAGGGGAAATTAACCCATCATGGTCAAGGTTAGGAACAGACCAGCAATAGTTGCAGACATCAGGTTAGATAGCGTACCTGCCGCAACGGCTTTCATACCAAAGCGTGCAATGTCTGGACGACGGTTTGGCGCAAGGCCACCCAGACCACCCAGCAGGATGGCTACCGATGACAAGTTTGCAAAGCCACACAATGCGAATGAAATGATCGCTTGTGTTTTCTCTGTCATCAGTGCACCTGTTTGCGCGACTAACTGACCGTTTTCACCTAGGTACTGGGTGAAGTTCAAGTAAGCGACGAATTCGTTCACAACCAGTTTCTGACCGATGAAAGAGCCGGCAACGATGGCTTCTTCCCATGGCACACCAATCAAGAAGGCAAGTGGAGCGAAGACATAACCTAGGATTAGCTCAAGCGTGATGTCTGGATAACCGAACCAGCCACCGATGCCGCCTAGCATGCCGTTAATCAGTGCAATCAAGCCGATGAATGCCAGTAGCATCGCGCCCACGTTTAGCGCCAGTTGCATACCTGATGATGCACCCGCTGCGGCCGCGTCAATCACGTTCGCTGGCTTATCAACACCTTCAGCAGTTGCATCTGCCATTTGCTCGACAGGCTCTTCCGTTTCAGGCTTGATGATTTTCGCAAACAGAAGACCACCCGGTGCCGCCATAAAGGATGCCGCGATGAGGTACTCAAGTGGCACACCCATTGATGCATAACCGGCCAGTACACCACCAGCAACAGAGGCAAGACCACCACACATGACGGCGAACAGCTCAGATTGAGTCATACGCGGTACGAATGGACGAATCACCAATGGCGCTTCAGTTTGACCCACAAAGATGTTAGCGGTTGCTGACATAGACTCGGCACGTGATGTACCTAGTGCTTTTTGTAGGCCACCACCCAGTACGTTGATCACAACCTGCATGATACCTAGGTAGTAAAGTACGCTGATCAGTGATGAGAAGAAGACGATGACAGGCAGAACTTTCAGCGCGAAGACGAAACCGCCACCGCCGAACAATTCAAACATTTTGCCAGAAACCAGCCCACCGAAGATAAAGCTGATCCCTTCATCGCCATAGGCGATGACGTTGGCAACGTATTGTGATGCACCGTACAAGATGTCACGACCCACGTCGACATACAGTACGAAGGCACCGAAAAAGAGTTGGATAGCGAATGCGCCACCCACGGTACGGAGGTTAATCGCTTTGCGGTTATCGGAGAGAAGGACTGCAATCCCCAGCAGCACCATCATCCCTACCACGCTCATCAGCAGGCTCATAGTTTTGGCATCCTCAAAAATAAAAATTGGCGTCTCGACAAAGTGGAATTTGGTTTCCGGGGGGGATTATACGCATGCAAATCACATTAAAGTAATATTCCAGTCACAGTTCGCTGTAAAACTATTCTGTAATGCATCAATAAGTATGACTTTGATCTACTTTTGTGAGCTTATACGAGTGCAAACGTTTGGCTTTAGACGATAGCGGCTTATTTAAGACTAAACAATCGCTCAGCATTGCCTGATGTTTCAGTCAATAGACGATCTTTATCACAGTCTTTTAACTCACAGAGAACGTCTGCCACCCGAGAAACCTGTGCTGGGGTATTGGCTTTTCCTTGAAATCCTGCCAAAGGCATATCCGGCGCATCGGTTTCCAGTAACAGGTGTGAGAGGGGTAAATGTTGAATCGCTTGACGGGTCTTATTGGCACGCGGATAGGTAATGGTTCCGCCCACGCCCAACATCAAACCCGCATCGATAAATTGTTTGCCTTGCTGCGCGCTACCACTAAAGGCATGAAGCACGCCGCGAACCCCAGGATACGCTTTAATCACACGCAATAATTGGTTATGGGATTGGCGACTGTGCAAAATAATGGGTAAGTCATAACGGCGAGCCAGCCATAATTGCCCTTCTAGCAAGGCGTGCTGGCGCTGCTTCATCTCAGCGGTATTCGCGACAAAATAGTCCAAGCCGGCTTCACCAACCGCCACGCAAGATAGCGGCCGTGACACCAGCGCGTCTTCTAATGCGGTAAGACTCGAGTCGGTGTGCGTATCGACAAAACAAGGATGCAGCCCAAGCCCGGCATAGATGCCAGCAAAGCGCTCCGTCAACGCTAACACCGCCTGCCAGTTTTGTTCACTCACGCTGGGCACTATCATCCGCGTGACGCCCACCTCACGTGCCGCTTGCCAATATTGCGCGGGCGCTTGGTTAAACGGAGAAAAATCAAAATGACAATGGGTATCAATCATGCTTGTCAGTGCGATTTATCTGAGTATGTGATTCGCGTTTCACCGGCACGCAACTGCGCCGGTTCTCAGGAGTGAGCCCCATGCGTTGGCACCAAGCATCATAACGCGCTATCCACCTTTTGATGGCCAAAGCTATCTTCATCGCTGTCCTCTTAAAAGTAAAATGCCGCCCTATACAGACGGCATTATAGAAGGTTTGCCCCTCATCCGCAGGGAGCCTCACCCGCAGGGAACGAGCTAGCTCCCCTCCATGAGTGCGATGCCTTTGGCATCAACCCGCTTACTTAGTGCTCACGCGTTGCCCGCAATTGAATGTCTGGGAAGCGCTCTTGGGTCAGGTTGAGGTTGACCATGGTCGGTGCGATATAGGTAAGATTGTCACCACCATCCAGCGCGAGGTTAGCTTGGTTTTTACGCTGGAAGTCGTCGAGTTTTTTCTCATCCTCACATTCGACCCAACGTGCCGTCGCCACGTTAATCGACTCATAAATCGCATCAACGTTGTATTCCGCTTTCAAGCGTGCCACCACCACATCAAACTGCAGCACACCAACCGCACCAACGATAAGATCGTTCGATTGTAGCGGACGGAAGACCTGTACCGCACCTTCTTCCGATAGTTGGACCAGACCTTTAAGCAGCTGTTTTTGACGCAAAGGATCACGCAAGCGAATACGGCGGAACAGTTCAGGCGCAAAGTTAGGGATCCCAGAAAATTTCAGATCTTCGCCTTGTGTAAAGGTGTCCCCAATTTGGATAGTGCCATGATTGTGCAAACCGATAATATCGCCAGCGTAAGCATCTTCGGCTCGCGCGCGATCACCCGCCATAAAGGTCACGGCATCAGAGATATTAATCTGTTTGCCCAAGCGCACATGTTTTAACTTCATGCCTTGCTGGTACTTACCGGATACCACACGAACAAAGGCAATTCGGTCACGGTGACGGGGATCCATGTTGGCCTGAATCTTAAAGACGAAGCCGGTGAATTTTTCTTCGTCGGCATTAACGACACGATCCGGCGTCGGACGAGAGAGTGGTTTCGGCGCCCAAGCCGTCAACCCATCCAACATATGATCGACACCAAAGTTACCCAGTGCCGTACCAAAAAAGACCGGTGTTAAGTCGCCACTGAGAAACAGATCGCGATCAAATTCGTGCGACGCGCCCATGACCAGTTCGAGCTCATCACGCAAGTCTTGCGCAATAACTGCACCAATTGCCTCATCCAATTCAGGGTTATCCAACCCTTTAATGATGCGAGTTTCTTGAATGGTGTGGCCTTGGCCAGACTGATACAAGATGCTTTCATCGCGATGAATGTGATACACCCCTTTAAACCCTTTACCACAACCAATTGGCCATGACACTGGCGCACAGGCAATATTGAGCTCACTTTCTACTTCATCCAGCAGCTCCATCGGATCGCGAATATCACGGTCCAATTTGTTCATAAAGGTAATGATCGGGGTATCGCGCAAACGCGTAACTTCCATCAACTTACGAGTACGATCCTCAACACCTTTTGCTGCATCAATCACCATCAAACAAGAGTCAACCGCGGTGAGGGTTCGATAGGTATCTTCCGAGAAATCCTCGTGCCCTGGGGTATCAAGCAGGTTGACCAAACAGTCATTGTACGGGAACTGCATCACCGACGTGGTCACGGAGATCCCCCGCTCTTTCTCCATATCCATCCAGTCAGATTTTGCATGGTGGTTAGAGCCGCGCCCTTTGACCGTCCCGGCGGTTTGGATCGCACGTCCGAATAGCAGGACTTTTTCAGTAATCGTGGTTTTACCCGCATCCGGGTGCGAGATAATCGCAAAGGTGCGTCGTTTATCAACTTCCTGTTGCAGCGGTGTATTAGACATAGCAAGTTATCTTCTTGATTGATTCAGGCGGCAATCAGGCGCCAACTGAGGGGGTTAATCACAAAGGGAACGTATTTTCGCTGATCTTGTAGCCAGCTTCAATTCACAAATCTGACTTGGCACTGTTATCTGTATTCGTTAGGGTCAAGATTGCTTGCCAAACACATCACAAATGTTGCCAATTGAACGCCGCGTGGTGTCGTTATTGGTGAAGCACGTGTATAATTAGCGCCACTTTCAGTTGTGACACAGTCAACGAAGTCGACCATCCGGTCGCGGCTATTGACAACACATTGCACGTCCGCCCGCGGGACAAGCCCGCAGTGTGTTGCCATTAGTCGCGATGGTGAACAGCTGAAAGCTTACATTTAGCTCGATAAATCGGATGATTTATCTCCTCAGCAACAAGGAAACATTCTGTGAATCCAATCGTAAAAACATTCCAATACGGCAACCATACCGTGACGTTGGAAACCGGTGTGATGGCACGCCAAGCCACCGGTGCGGTAATGGCAAGCATGGACGATACCTCGGTATTCGTCTCTGTCGTCGGTAAAAAAGAAGCGGCAGAAGGCCAGGGCTTTTTCCCACTGACCGTGAACTACCAAGAGCGAACTTACGCGGCAGGTAAAATCCCAGGTGGTTTCTTCAAGCGTGAAGGTCGTCCTTCAGAGTCAGAAACCCTGACAGCACGTTTGATTGACCGCCCTATTCGTCCGCTTTTCCCTGACTCGTTCAAAAACGAAGTTCAAGTGATTGCGACCGTAGTATCGGTAAACCCAGCTGTTAGCCCAGATGTGGTTGCCATGCTAGGAACCTCTGCGGCACTAGCGATTTCTGGTATCCCATTCAATGGCCCAATCGGTGCGGCACGTGTTGGTTATATCAACGATGAGCTGGTATTGAACCCAAGCGAAGCAGAGCTGGACAACAGCCGTCTTGACCTTGTGGTAGCCGGTACTGAAGGCGCGGTGCTGATGGTTGAATCTGAAGCCGATCGCCTAAGCGAAGAACAAATGCTGCAAGCGGTGATGTTTGGTCATGACCAACAACAAGTCGCTATCAACGCTATTAAAGAGTTCGCCGCGGAAGTTGGCACCCCAGCGTGGGATTGGCAAGCACCAGAAGTGAATGCTGCCCTGCAAGCGCGTGTCGCAGAAATGGCGCAAGGCCCACTCGCACAAGCGTACCAAATCACTGAAAAAATGGCGCGTTATGAGCAAGTCGGTAACGTGAAGCAAGAGGTGGTTGCCGCTCTGCTTGAGCAAGACGAGACCCTCGACGAGCGTGAAATCCTCGATATGCTTGGCGATCTAGAGAAGAAAGTCGTGCGTAGCCGCATCATTGCCGGTGAACCACGTATCGATGGTCGCGAAAAAGACATGGTTCGTGCGCTAGACGTACGTACCGGTGTGCTGCCTCGCACACACGGCAGCGCGTTGTTTACGCGTGGTGAAACGCAGGCGCTGGTGACCGCCACACTGGGTACCCAACGTGATGCACAGATCATCGACTCAATCATGGGTGAGCGTCAGGACAGCTTCATGCTGCACTACAACTTCCCTCCATACTGTGTCGGTGAAACCGGTTTTGTCGGTTCACCAAAGCGTCGTGAAATCGGCCATGGCCGTCTTGCAAAACGTGGTATTGCTGCGGTAATGCCAAGCCAAGACGAATTCCCATACACCGTCCGTGTGGTCTCTGAGATCACTGAGTCAAACGGCTCATCGTCAATGGCGTCGGTATGTGGTACCTCTCTGGCACTGATGGACGCCGGTGTACCGGTGAAAAAATCAGTCGCGGGTATCGCGATGGGTCTGGTTAAAGAAGGGGACGATTTTGTCGTACTTTCTGACATCCTCGGTGATGAAGACCACCTTGGCGACATGGACTTTAAAGTCGCAGGTACCGATGACGGTGTGACTGCACTGCAGATGGACATCAAAATCGAAGGTATCACCAAAGAGATCATGCAAATCGCCCTGAACCAAGCAAAAGGTGCGCGTCTGCATATCTTGGATGTGATGGATCAAGCGATTGGTTCAGCACGTGATGATATCTCTGAGTTTGCTCCACGTATTCACACCATCAGCATCAACCCAGATAAGATCCGTGATGTGATCGGTAAAGGTGGCGCAGTGATCCGTCAGCTAACCGAAGAAACCGGTACCACAATCGAAATCGATGACGATGGTACAGTGAAAATTGCTGCAACTGACGGCGCGGCGGCACAAGATGCGATTTCTCGTATCGAAGCTTTAACCGCTGAAGTGGAAGTGGGCCGCATCTACACGGGTAAAGTCCAGCGTATCGTTGATTTCGGTGCATTCGTGTCTGTGATCGGTGGTAAAGATGGTCTGGTACACATCTCACAAATCGCGGATCAGCGTGTTGAGAAAGTCTCTGACTTCCTCGAAATCGGCCAAGAAGTTGAAGTGAAAGTGCTAGAGATCGACCGCCAAGGTCGTATCCGTCTAAGCATGAAAGAAGCAGCTTCGGATAAGGCAGCCACTGACGCTGCACCTGCCGATGACGCACCTGCAACTGACGCTTAGAGTCTGATTGTAATTCATGCTATAAAGGGGGGCCGTGGCCCCCTTTTTTTATATGGAGACGCACCGTCATGACCGTTTTTTTGAAGTCGCTGGTCATTGCAGGCCTTTTACTACTCACAGGCTGCACCAGTCAGTGGACTTTCCCGCCCATGGCCGTGCCATTGCAACCCACGTTGCAACAGGAAGTGCATCTTGCTCGTATTGACCAACTACTCGCTCGCGACGATCTGAGCGACGATGCGCGCGCCCAACTCCACTATGAGCGCGGTTTGCTGCACGACAGCCTCGGAATGCGCGATCTGGCACGGCTCGATTTTAATCAGTCACTCTCATTAAAGCCGGATCAACCCGATGTGTTTAATATTCTGGGCGTCTATTTCACCCAAACCGGCCACTACGATGCCGCATATGAAGCGTTTGACTCTACCTTAGAGCTAGATAACACACACACATATGCCGAGCGTAATCGTGGTATCGCGCTTTACTATGGTGGACGCTACCGCCTCGCCTATCAGGATCTTCTCACCCATTACCAAGACGACGTGGACGATCCGTATCGTGTGATTTGGCTGTACTTGGTGGAACGCGATTGGAAAGGCGATGACGCGGCCAAAACACATTTAGCCGAGCGGATAGAAAACAGCGACCAACTGGATTGGGGATGGCAACTGGCGCGGATGTTTTTGGGCAAGGTGAGCGAGCGAGAGTTGCTGGAGCAGTTGGCCACTCAAGCGAGTGATAACCAAGTGCTGGCGGAGCGTTTATGCGAAGCCTATTTTTATCTGGCTAAACACTATCAACATCTTGGCAATCAAGACAAAGCGGTTGCACTGTATAAGTTGGCCATGTCTGGCAATGTGTATGCCTTTGTCGAACACCGCTATGCCCTACTGGAGCTCAATCGTATTGCCTATCACCAATCTCAGCAAAACGACGAATAGCGCAAACCAATAACCGCCTTGTAGAGGCGGTTATTTGATCTGATTAGTCTGTCGGAGCTGGCACTGTCTGGGGTGGCTGCTTACGGGGCTTACTTTTTTGTAATAGCTTTTCAAATTCTCGCCGCGGCATGGGCGAGTGAAAATAATATCCCTGAATGGTGTCACAGTTTAAATTGGTCAGCACCGACGCTTGCTGGCGCGTTTCTACCCCTTCTGCTACCACCGTCATCTCCATGGCTCGCCCAAGGTTGATAATGCTTTCCACCAAGGTCACTTGCTTACTCAACGCATCCATATCGTGAATAAACGCGCGATCGATTTTCAATTCATCCAGCGGAAAACGCGCTAAGTAGGATAACGAGGAATATCCGGTTCCGAAATCATCGATAGACAAAGCAAAACCCAGCTCTTTGATTGCATTGAGCATTTGCATGGCATGGGTATCGTCGTTCATCACCGCACTTTCTGTAAGCTCAAACGTGATATCTTCGGGATTTGCACCGGTTGCGCGCAGCAGCTTTTCCATATGCTCGGTCAGTTTAGGATTACGAAACTGCTCCGGAGAAAGGTTGATGGCGACGCGGCCGGGCAAAACATCATGAAGACGCCAACGACGCACATTTTGAAACACCTCTCGCATTACATTGCGGCCCAGTTGCTCAATCAAGCCACACCGCTCTGCGACCGGAATAAATCGCGCAGGACTGATATATCCTTCGACTGGATGCTTCCAACGCACCAGGGCCTCCGCCCCGTTGACGCGATAATCGCTCGTGTTGACTTTTGGCTGATACCACACCTCTAAACCATTATTTTGTAATGCTTTTTGCAGTTCAATCTCAAGCCAAAGCCGCATCCGAGCTTCTTTGCTCATTTGGTCGTCATAGGCGACGACGCGGTTTCGGCCGCGCTCTTTCGCCTCATACATGGCAGTATCGGCATTTTGCAGTAAACTGCGTGCATCTTTGCCATCTTCTGGATAGCGTACCAACCCAACCGAACACGCCAAGTACTTACTAAAATGGTGCAGCTCAAACGGCTGGCTGATCACAGAGACCACTTTTTCCGCCAGCTGGTCAGGTGCATCATCGGTCGCCGGTTTTGGCAGAATAATTGCAAATTCGTCGCCCCCCAGATGACCCACAATGGTGTCTGGTGACAGTAAACGGCGTAAGCGTTGGGCAATATCTTGTAATACCCGATCGCCAATATGGTGACCTAATGAGTCGTTGATATTTTTAAAGTTATCTACGTCAAGGTACAGCATGGCTAACGGTGTCCCGCTGGCTATCAAACCATCCAGCTCACGACTAAAGCCATGACGGTTATACAACCCAGTTAACGCATCCGTGTACGCCGAATGGAGCATCGCCGCAGGCTGAGGCTCAGCCACGACAGCCTGTGCATGCAAACGCACCATATGCGCGTTTTTACCTAAGATGTGAATAGGTGCACAAGACACCTCGATGGATGCCCCCGTGTTGGCAAGCACACACGAGGTGCTTTGATTGCCTCCAGGCTGTGAAAGCATGGCGACGAGAGATTGATTAGAATCTGCGGGACGCAGGAAGGTCGATAGCGACTCGCCCAATAAGGCGTCTGTGCTGTCAACACCGAGGCGTTCCACTGCCATAGGATTTGCAGAAAGGATCAGCTCATCTTCTACCAAACAGCAGCCGTCATCAATCAATTCACTCAAGCGGTAAAATTTTTCTTCGGCTTCTTCAAGCGCACTTGCAAGCACCTGCCGCTCTGATGTGTCAGCAGCATGAATGACTACATAAGGCAGCCCTTTACTGTCTCGATGCTCATTAAGCGGGGCGACACTAAAATGAAAGCTGGTACTGTGATAGCCACCAGACACCACCACTTCTCCTTCAGTGCTTTGCCCTCGCCGTGCTGACTCGTAATGCGGCTTTACAGCTGCATAAAACTGTTCCCCGAGCGTTTGCCGGTCGTTCGCCCCCACCAAGGCACCCAATGCGACTCCAGTTATATCCGCATATCGCTGATTAGCATAGAGGTAACAATCGTCACTATCGAGAATGGCAAAAAGAAACGGACTGCTGTCGGTTAAGCGGTAAAACCAATCGGTTAACTGCGAAATTGGCATGGATGGCTCACATCTTCCTCGGTACAGGTGCCGACCAACGTGTCGTGGCGAAAAATTCGTCTCACATGTTAGACACTTTCTATCAGCTTGTCAGTAGCACTCTATGTGGTGCTGCTTTAGCGTTCAAGCTTTTAACACTATATACCGTACGTCAACCCGTAAAAATAGATAAGGTGCTCAAAATCAGTCATTGGTGTTGAGTTTGCAGCGAAAGTGCGCAATTTATTACTCAACAATACAGGCTGTGAGCGTCGATATACTGAAACCTTGTTCGCACAGTGCTTGCACCGGATCGGGAATCCGTTATCCTGAGCGCATCATTTGTCATCTAGGCTTTTCGCTATGTTAATCCGCTCAGAAGCGCCCGCCGATTTGGTTCGCCTCGATCAATGGTGGCGAGATACACTCGCTAACCCTCAGCAAGCTGATCAGTTGCAACAATGGCGAGAGCAAGGGCTGATCACACTGTCATTGGTCGCCACGGATGATATGGGTAGCACGCTAGGACACATTGCCGTCGTGGATGCACAATCCGAGGATAATGCGCAACTTATCGCGGTTTGGTTTAGCCCCGACCCTGAATTGATTGCTCCCCTTTTAGATGAGGCAGAATCCGTCTTGTTTGAACTTGGCTATTGTCAGCTTAAGATTGCGCCGAGCCCTCAAGCGGCCAATGCTGAATTTGCGCCGATTTCGACCGACAAGCATTGGTGGTACAAGCAACTCGCTGCCGCCACCGTTTAACGAGCACTCGATATGCTGACCGATATTCAACGTTTACAAGCCATGGGTTTATCCGTCTGGCAACTCCGCCATCCTGAGCTTTACGGCCGTGAACAGGAAGTTATCCAACTTCCCGAAAACTGCCAGCTATTGCTGGTTTGCGACGATCCTCTCAGCGAGCAAGATGCGTGGTTATTTGGCAATATCTTAAAAAGTATGAAGCTTGACGCTGATAAGGCGAGGCAACTGCCCCACGCCGCGCTCGCAGCACTCGGCGATCACCACTTGGTCTGGTGTTGGTATATTGGTGAGCCGGAAGTCGTGATTGACGGTGTGCGCACACTCCGCTCTCTCCCCTTGGCACAGATGCATGATAACCCTGCGGCAAAACGCGATTTATGGCGTCAGATCTGCCAGTATGACTGATTACACGCTTCAACCCATCGACGATAAGCACCTGAGCGATATCGTACGTATTGAACAAACCGTGCATATTGCGCCTTGGTCCAAGACACAGCTTGCACCGGCTCAGGGGCGCTTCGATCACCACTATGCGTTAGTCAACCAAAATAATCAGATCATCGGTTATTTTTACACGCGTTGCGTCGCTGGCGAAGCAGAGCTTTTAAACATTGCCGTTGACCGGCCTTTTCAAGGTAAAGGCGTCGGTCACCAGCTGCTCACCTTGCTAAAAAAGACACTCGTTGCTGCAGGCGCGAACACCTTGTGGTTGGAAGTGCGACAAAGTAACCGTGGTGCACGAGCGCTGTATCAAAAACAGGGATTTGAGCTGATAAGCCGCCGAGCAGGCTATTACCCCTGCCCGGATGGCACCACGGAAGACGCACTTATTATGCGTGCTCAGCTTGGCAATGGCGCTGACTGAGCAAGATTGCCCAGTTGAACCGGTGGCAAGATATAGCCTTGGTAACCATGGCAGCCCAATTGATGAAAATATTGGTGCTGGTCAGATTGCTCAATGCCCGTGGCAATGACGCGTATCTCTTGCGCCGCGGCAATATTGATCAGCATACGGATAAAGACATCATCAACATCACTCGACGGCTGTCCAAAGCCAATGTCGAGTTTGACATAATCGGGCTCAATATCGTGGATATAATTCACGTTGTCCATATCACGGCCAAAATGGTCAATCCCCACTTCAAACCCATGCTCTCGGATCATCTTAAACAGGGTTTGGCATGCCGCAATGTCAACCTGCACCGCTTCCTCTGCAACCTCGAACGCAAGCTTATCTGACAAGTAGGTTTTTAATAAGTAGTTGGCTAACCAGTCATAGAACGCGGTGCTTCTCACACTCTCTACCGTCAAGTTAATGGCAAGTTTGTCCGAGTCTGGATGTGCTTTTATATACTGATCGGCGCGTGTCAGCACATGACGGTCAAACTCTTCACCCAGCGCGTACATTTCAATACGATTGAGCAGCTGCCCAGCAGACAACCAAGCCTCATCCACCCACAAATGGGCATAGACCTCTTGGTGCCAGTTAGTTTGATTATCACGATGTCTCACTGGCTGAGCATAAAGGGTGAGCGGATTTTTATTGAGGGCATCAAGCAAAATATTGCGCCACTGTTCACGGGTTCGACTATCGGCATTCGCATGGCTAGGCCAATGGTAAACCTCACTGCGTCGCTTCGCTTGCTGCAAGGCGTTATCCGCTTTGGCCAATAACGAGGCCGCATCATCGTCTTGGGTTTTCGCCACACCAATATGGAAACCTTGATTAGCTGGCAAGGAAATGTTTTCCAGCTCTTGGTTTATCATACGCAGTAAGCGCTGTAGATAAGGACGAATATCCCCCTCATCAATACTGGTCAGGAGAATGGCAACTTCATTGTGGCTTAGACGAGCAACCAGTTTGTGTCGCTCAGCTAACTCACCGTGACTCAAGGCTTCACCCAGCAACCGCCAACATTGATCGCGATACTGATAACCATAACGCGCGCGCAGGCGAGATAACCATTCGGTCTCAATTAATAATAAGGTGCAGTTCACATCGTCTTTAATAAAACTTTGCAACTGATGTTGGAAGTAGCCTCGATTCGGTAAACGAGAGACGGGATCGATCATCAATTTATCGCGTAAACGCGATAGCTCTTCTTGCTGACTTTTGTGGACCCGAGCTACCTGCTGACCCGCGAGGTTAAATGCCTGCAACAAGGCTTGCAGATCCTTAACGCGGGTTCTCGACTTAGCGGGTTGATAATCACCTCGCCCTAACGCGTTTAAGCGCGTATCCAGTTCCGCCAAAGGAGTAGTCACGCGCCGAAACATGAAGGATGCGGCAAAAGGGATCACCGCACACATGGCCGCTAGCAGCGTCACCAGTTGCGACATGCGATTCCAAAGCGCCTCAACGGCAGGGAGTGGGCTGACCGCCACCGTGACCCTGGCCAATTGGGTCCAGCCATTACTGACTGATACCGTTTTCGACGCTGACTCAATGCCAGATAAATGCACAAACCAACTAGGCGTTGCGATCGCTCTTGCATCCGCCTGCCAAAGCTGTCGTTGACCAGAAAGCATCGGCATCACCGATACCGACTTAACTTGGGGAGCCGCCATAAAATGCGCCACGAGCTGATTGAGCCGCTCGTTGTCGCTTTGCTCAATAATAGGTGGCAGTGCCTCGGCTATCGCTGCACTGAGTAAACTGACTTGCTGTTGCTGTTCACTTTTCAGTTGGGTTATACCGAGCTGAAAAGCGACCGCCGCCGTCGCTAACGCAGTTAGCAAAGCGGCGGCGACAACAAACAGGACAACACGTTGATGTAATGTCATGCTTTCTCTTTTAGATCATTCTCTAAGGCGTCTGCTCTGAAGAATAAATTGTCCAGCGCATTTGGGTTGAGCCATGCTCACCGGTAACATGAGCAATCACTCTTCGGTTCACTTCATTAGCGTAGTCGTTTTCTTGGTCAATCAACGGACGCGACTCACCATAGCCGATAGCCTCAATACGCGCAGCAGGAATCGCAAACTGTCGCGTCAATACGTCCGCAATAGCTTGAGCACGACGTTGTGAGAGTGCGAGGTTGTACTCTGCCGACCCGACTTTACTGGCATGCCCCTCAATCACCACCTGAGTATTCGGGTAGCGCTGCATAAAGTCAGCTAAGGTTTGGATATCGCCATATTGTGAGACATCCACATCGGCGGAATCCGTGTCAAAACGCACGTTTAACTCGAACGACTCACTGGTTTGCAATTGCTCAGGACAGCCGTTGTTGTCAACCTGAGCACCGTTTGGCGTTTGCTCGCACTGCTCACGAGCAGAAATCACACCATCGTAGTCTGCGTCGCTCAAATCTTGGCTTTGCGCAATGGTAGTTGGCATAGTATCCACCGCTTGCGGTGCACAGCCGGCAAGAAGCATGACGGCAAATCCCGCGATATAAAAGTGTTTCATTGGCTGTCCTCCTGCTTCAGTGACGCAGTATTCCAAATAGCAGGGGTATCAACACGCAATGACGCTAAAAGACGACCGGTTGCATTTAAAATTCGGTATTGCGCGTAAAGCTCATCCGCCTCTTTGCTCAAGTATTCACGACGTGCCTCAAAAAGCTCGTTCTGAGAGTCCAATACATCCAACAATGTTCTCGCATTTAAGCGAAATTCCTCACGATAGGCATCGCGGGTATCGGTGGCCGCTTCAACATGTTGGCGCATAAAATCACGTTGCTGCTCAAGGTACGTACGCGCGTTCCAAGCAAGGGTTGCCCCTTCAATCACGTCCCGATGCGTCATTTCATTAATCTCTCGCGCTTCAATGGTTTGATACGCCGTTTGCCGTTCACGCGCTCGATCCGCGCCCCCATTAAACAGGTTATAGCGCATGCGTAACATCGCTTGGACGTTATTGTTCTCTGGGCCCACGTCAGGCGGGCCCGCCCCATCTTCCCCACCAACGTTTTCGTTCCAATTTGCCGCCACTTCAACATTTAAAGTCGGCAAATACGCAGCGCGCGAACCATCTCGCGCAGCATTGGCCGCCGCAATATCGGATTGCGCAGCATGAATACGTGGGTGCTGTTCAAGGGCAATATCTAGCATGGCTTCTAGCGTGCGCGGCAGCAACTCAGCATCAGGCATCGGCAGACGCAATGCTTCTGGAGACTCGCCAACCATTTTGGTAAAGCGACTTTGTGCATCAGCAAGATTGTTACGAGCTGACATCAGGTTTGCATTGGCTCTCGCTAAACGCCCAGTAACTTGAGAGAGGTCACTGGCTTTAGCAAATCCGCCCGCATTGCTCTCCGCAATAGCATCATAGATTTCTTGATGGTTTTGTAAGTTCTTCTCTGCCAAAGTCACTACTTGCTCTGCAACCAACACATCAAGGTAAACGCGAGAGACCTCTAAGGCTTTATCCTCGGCAGTAGCGACCATTGCCCACTGCTCCGCCGTCGCTTCGTTTTGGGTGCGATCGACTTCGTTTTGGGTACGAAAACCGTCAAATAGCATTTGCTGAAGAGAGACACCCAGCTCACGACGCGTTAGGTCCACTTCATCATCGGTGGTGGTATCACGCCGTGTCGCGGGAGAGTCGGTACGCTCCCAACCGATCCCCGCCGTCGCATCGAGCTTGGGGTAATAACCGGCTTTCGCTTGATCAATGGCTTGCTCACTGGCTTTATAGCGGGCAAACGCTTGGCGGATCTGAGGGTGTGATTCGAGCGACTGGGCAACCGCTTGCTCCAGTGTCTGTGATAAAACAGCAGGCGAACTTAGCCCTAACATCAAGGCTATGGCAGTCACACGCTTTTTAAATACCACGTGTGGTAAGTGCAGCATGTTGTTTCTCCTATTTTTAATTAGCGCTCGCGGAGCGCATTTTCTTTTGCTCGCAGTATCGGGTTAAGTAAGTACTCAATCACCGTCCGCTTGCCGGTTATAATATCCACTGACGTTAACATGCCTGGTATGATGGGCATGGGTGTCCCATCTTTCTTAGTGAGATGGGAAGAATCCGTGCGTATTCTCACTAAGTAAAAACTGTTGCCTTCTTCATCTTGCGTTGTGTCGGCGCTAATGTGCTCGACAGTCCCGTCCAATCCGCCGTAACGGGTAAAATCATAGGCTGTGACTTTCACGACAGCAGGTAAGCCGGGATGCAAAAAGGCGATATCTTTTGGCAAGATTTTCACCTCAACCAGTAATTGGTCTTCGGTAGGGACAATTTCAATCACGTCTTCACCGGGTTGCACCACACCACCGAGGGTATTGATATGCACCGTCTTTACCGTGCCGTTCACCGGTGAGGTAATCACCGCTTTATCCACTTTGTCTTGCGCACCAACGGTCGCTTCCGTCAACCGAGACAGCCGTGCTTCCATTTCGCTCAGCTTGCCACGTGTTTCGCTGATAAACTGAAGTGCTGCTTCTCGTCGTTTTAGTATTGCCTCATCCAACGCTGCTTTGATTTTAGGTCGGGACAGCTTCAGGTTTGTTAACTCACCTTCCATATCATTGATCTGTCGCTGGAGTTTGAGAAGTTCCACTTCTGAGACAATGCGCTTTTCGACCAGTGGACGTGTGATATTGATCTCACGTTGCATAATCGTCATGCTATTGTTAAGCGTTTTGATCTTCGAGGCGACTTCTTGAAGCTCTTGGCCTTTTTGGACAATCTGGCGTGCCTGTATCTCTAACTGGTTACTCAAGCTATCTAATCGGCTGCGATATTCAGACTTTTGGCGAGCCACCAAATTGGGTTTTCGGCTGGTGAGGGTATCGGGGAAAGTGATCGTTCTGGGTTCAATCACAATTTGCTGTTGCCAAGGCTGGCTAGCGGGCAATAGCGATACGCTATCGAGCTCGTGATACATCCGAGTCACCGCCGCACGAAGGCTATCCACTTCTTGCTCTTGTTGGGCAAGATCTGAGCGGAATCGGGTATCATCAATCCGCGCCAACGGCATGCCCTTCTCAACGAGCTGGCCTTCATCAACGAACATGGCCTGAAGGATCCCTCCATCCAAGCTTTGAATCAGTTGAACATGAGACGACGGGATCACTTTACCACTGCCACGAGTAACGCGATCCAGCTCAGCAAAAGACGCCCAAACGATAAAACTCGCGACCAACAGGAGTGCTCCCCATACCACCGCGCGATAACGCAATGGTGCATCTGTCATCATCGCCCCATAGACATCATCGATCATATCTAGATCGGTATGACGGTCTTTTTTAATTAACCGCTTGATCATGATGCATTTCCTTTATTGAGCTTACTGAGCACCTGATCTCTGGGTCCATCCATGACCACGCGCCCTTTATCCATCACAATCACACGCTTAGCCAGTTTGAGCAGCGCCATATTATGCGTCACCATGATCAGTGTTCGCCCACGCGCCGCCACCTGCATGGCTTTAATGAACTGGTTTTCAGCATGGGCATCTAGGCTCGCAGTCGGCTCATCCATAATCAACATCGGTGGCTCATTGAGCAGCGCTCTTGCTAAGGAGACCGCTTGGCGTTGACCTCGGGACAGCCGCTCGCCTCGCTCACCGACTTGTTTGTCTAGCCCTTCATGATCTTGGGCGGTAAATAGGCTCACACCAGAAAGCTGCACAGCACGCATCAACTGGTGTTCCGTCACTTGCCGCGTACCAAACATTATGTTTTCACGGATAGTGCCATGAAACAGAGCCACATCCTGTGCGAGATACCCGACGTTTCGACGTAGATCAGCGGGGTGTATTTGCCGGCTATCGACCCCGTCAAAGCGTAAGCTCCCTTGCTGCGGCTGAAATAGGCCAGCTAATAGTTTGAGTAAGGTTGTTTTCCCTGAGCCGTTTTTACCCAAAATCGCGATCACTTCCCCAGGTTGAATACGGAAGTTTAATGGATAGAGTGCTGGACGTTCTGATTCGGGGTAATTAAACGCCAAGTTGTCAGCACTGATCTCACCTTTTAAGCGTTTGCGACTAACGAGATGGCCTTTTTCTGCAAACTCATCTTCTTGCTCCATCATGGCATTAAGCTGACGAAGCGAGGAACTGGTTTGATTCCAGCGACTGAGCAGGCTCGCCATCTGTGCCATCGGCGACACGGCGCGGCTTGAAAGCATCACCGCGGCAATAATTCCGCCCATGGAAATATCACCATCAGCAACACGATACACCCCTAAAATCACCACCGCGATAGCCATCATTTGGGTCACAAATGTCGCGGTATAGGAGATGCTGTTGGTGATTTGCTTAACTTTAAAGTTCCAGTTGGCCGTGTGTGCAGTCATTTGTTGCCAGCTACGCTGCACAATACCTTCAGCAACATTAGACTTAATCCCTTCTAACGCCGAAAGGCTTTCGATTAAGTGTCCGTGTCGCTCTGATGCATACTTGTTGCTCTCTTCGATGGCCGCTTTTAGTTTGGGCTGAACCGAAATGGTGTAAGCCAATATGATAAAGCCTGCAAGCACCGGCACTATCGCTAAATCCCCTGCAACGAGATAAATCACCGTAATAAAAAATACCGCAAAGGGAAGATCGACAAGCGTGGTTATCGTGGCTGAGGTCAACATATCTCGCACAGCATCAAACTCACCCAGCTGTTTTGCGGTTGCCCCCACGCTGGCTCCTCGATTGACCAAAGGGGTTCCCATCAGCCGCGCAAATAAACGAGATGACACAATGATATCGACTTTTTTCCCCGCAACATCAATCATGTAAGAGCGAAGTTTTCGCATTAAAAAGTCAAAACAATACGCTAGCGTCGCACCGCTTGCGAGCACCCACAGAGACTCAAACGCAAGGTTAGGAACCACTTTGTCATAGACATTCATGACAAATAAAGGAGAGACAAGCGCAAAAAGGTTTACCAAGATGGAGGCTAGTAACGCATCTCGATAGATAGGTGCCGCGTCTTTTACCGTCTGCCAAAACCAATGGATCTTGGTGTCGTGCAAATGCAGATCCACAGACTGATCACCGCGATACTGACGTTTAATCAGAAAACAGTAACCAACGTACATGGCCTCAAGCGCCTCAAGCGCAATGGTCTCTTCGCCTGCATTTTCAGGTAGTTGAATAAGTGCCGTGCCCGCATCACTATCTATTTCACGCAATACACAGGCTTTTTGGTCAGAGAGCAACAGGACACAGGGCAACAAGAGCGCGCCGACATTATCCAGATTACGTCGAGACAACCGAGCAGCCAGACCCGCTCGACCCGCGGCTTGTGGAAACATGTCCGGGGTAAGCAAGGCATTAGTCATCGGTAGTCCCGCGACCAAAGCATCACCAGAGCAAGGGGTGCCATAGTGCTCAGTCAATAACACTAAGCAATCAAGCAAAGGATCGTCTGTGGGTTGCTCACCGGGCGCAATTCGCCATTGTGAAGTTTGATTATTGTTAGAAGGGTCAGTCACTTACGTCTCTCTTTTGACCGAAAATGAGCAGGCAGCGACATGATAGCCGCTGCCTGGTAGGGATTACCAGTCGGTATTGTCGACTTTTATCTCTAAATCTAGATTACTCCCGATAGAAAGATCAGCGTGATCATCACCTCTCGTTAATGTGAGCTCTCCGGCTTGACCGTCGATCAATGTATTAATCACCACCTCTTGTTGGCCATTCGTTGTGACAATACTTAAGCTCTCAATATCGATTTGCTGATCAATATGACTATCGCCATCCGCATCAATTCCAATGGTTAACGTTCCCTCTTGTTCACCATTATTTGTGGTTTGCCAAGAAATGGATACCTGACCATCTTTAATAAGTTGTGTTAAATCATCAACAAATTCCAAGGTGTCTTGTGAGCTACCTTGATTATCGAAGTCAACAATCACATCGGTTTCAGCAGCATCACCGTTAGCAGATGATGGCATATCATCCAATGACCATTGGAACTTATCACTACCAGTCCCTCCGATAAGGGTATCCTCACCTCGCCCACCAATGAGTGTGTCATCACCGCCTTGGCCGTAGAGAATATCATTACCCTCTCCGCCTTCGAGAGTATCGTCGCCACCTCGGGTATCACCCTCGACATTAAATAACGCGTGATTATCTTTAATGTACTGATACAGCTCGATATCAGAAGGAGCTGCGCCATTTTTCATTTCAAGGAATGTAGTCAACGCCTCCACGCCCGACCCATCTGGTAGCGATTCTGGCCGTGTCAGACCATTTTCATCCCAAGGTAGATTGTCAGTGTTAATGGTATCACCGAAGAGTATATCGTCACCGGCATTACCGATTACCTCATCATCACCGACCGGAAGCATATTGATCTCTTTAGCGCCTTCATCGAGTGCTGCACTCAGATCATTGGCTGTATTAACGATTTCAACATCCCCAGTTGGCGCAGTTACTGTCCGTCCCCAATAATCACTCCACGTTCCTGAGCCAGACACATTGGTATTGTCAAAAAATCTGAGGGTATCAGCATTGACACCATCTCCTATACCAATTGCACGCATTGACGACAAACTCGATAGCGTCTCGAATGACTTAACAGCATCATTGAGATCGTGGTACCCCATTACAGAGCCGTCATTCCAATATGGATGGCTATTTGAGAGCGTCGGCTCTCCATCGGTCAAGAAGAAAGACAAGTTTTCACTGTTTGCATCTGAGTGCGTATTAAACCATGAAGACGCCTTATCAAAAGCAGCTTCATAGTTAGTTCCTCCGTCAGATCGAAGAGAGTCTATAGCGTCATCAACATACCAATCATGCTCCCGGGTAAAGTTATCGATATTGATTTTTAAACTTGCTGATGAGTCAAAGTCTACCAATGCCAGATTGATCGTGCCTGGATGTTCAGAAATACTCTCCAACATCGACTTCAACGACGTTTTCAACACATCTAGTCTCGATGCAAAACTTCCCGGCTCTAGTGGATCTCCCATACTTTTTGATGTATCAACAATCAACGCAATATTGTAGTTTGTTGGCTCGGTTGAGTTAACTTCCACCCCACCAATATCACCAAGCAACACATCATCGCCTGAGCCGCCCTCAACCGTGTTATCACCATTAGGATTGTTAGGTGGAATCACTGCGATCCCTGGTTGCGTGGTGGCATACTCAGGTAAATCGACAGGATTGCCGTTTTCATCAACTTCTGTCGCACCAACAGTCACGGATAAATCAGGCGCACTTCCTTCAGGCAACTCAAGCGTGACAGAGAAACCAGCATCTGAGCCTGGGTTAGGCTGCAGTGCATCAATCGGCACTTGCCAATCACCTGAATCAAGCTGCTCTCCCCCTGAAACACTGCCGCCTTCCGGGATTCCCGATATAATCACTGATGTGATTTGTTCAGAGCCGTCGCTATCGTTTAGTGAAACATCCACATCTAGCTGTACAATGTCCGCAACTTTGGTCAATTCACCATCGTCAACGACATACTTACCATCCGCAAAATAGACAGTGTCGATACTGTATAGATCATGATTAGCATTTTGCGTGTGGTCATCTTGGTAAACCAAGCGAACCGCGTCGCTAAAACCGTTAAAAGTCTCTATTTGATAATCGTCACGGTTTCCTTGGAGATAGACAGTGTCATCACCACTTCCTCCATAATAAGCTGTTGAGGCAGCACTCGCATTGCGTGATACAAAGACATCATCACCATCATTTCCACGCAGCGCATATGAACCATCGCCAGTACCACCAACAATAAGATCATCGCCATTGCCCGTATTTACACCAACAGCACCTGAGCTACTATCACCAACGCTAACTATTTGATCATAATGGTCAGATGACTCACCATTATGCTGTTCTGCGTAATCGATAATCTCATTTGCCGAGTGGTTATCGTCTGAATACGACAACGAAGCAGAGACCGACAAACCGTTCGAGATCGGCAGTACAGAAATTGGAATATCTTCCGTAACGCTAGCCGTATCGCCATTACCATTCTCCGTGCTGGTTGCCTTGACTTGAAGGTTAACCTCGCCCTCAAATTGCTCAGGCACCGAGATAGAAAGGTTAGACAAGTCCCACCCTTTGATAGAGATAGAGCCATTTTCGACAATCACTTCCTGATTACCATCGGACAATGTCGATCCCGCAGGAATATCATCTAACGTGAGAGTCAGCTTCTCAGAGCCATCTTGATCCACTAGGCTGGCATTGATGACAGGTAGCTTAATCGGCTCACCCGCCTGCCCTTCTCCTGGCTCATTGAGGGTGTAATAACCACCGTTTCCATCACCGTGATACCCCTTAACACCTAAACCACCATCTTCTAACGCATCGGCATTTGGCGCGAGATTAAAATTGCTCGCGTTTAGGTTAATAGCCGAGCCATTACCCACGGCGACTTCAATATCAAAGCCACCAGGACCATTTTGGTTGTGGGTATAAATGTCTAACGAATAGTAGCCACTTTCTGATGGCGTAAATTCGCCGCTGAATCGGCCGCTTCCACTTACGCCACCAGGGGAGGTACCTTGACTACCATATCGTCCCTCGGCAATCACTTCGCCACCAATGACGATTGCAGCACTATCATCTGCATACCCGCCAAAGCTGTAGCTTTTACTTGCCTCTAGATAGATTAACCCTGAGGTCACCATGGCCTGACCACCGCCTAAACCTGAGCCGGTATCAACGGCGACGTCTTCGGTTGTCGATGTAGCATCTGCGTCCCCGGCACTGTTCACCGCCCTTATCAGAGCTTCAGAATCAACTCCCTGGCCATCGCCATTAGGCGTACCAACATCAACTGAATCCCACGTTGAGACATTAAGATTCGTGGACACAAAGTCCAGTTCAAGCGTACCCAGTGAGAGCTCAGGAGCATCAGCCACAGGCGTCACACTGATATCGAGCGTTGCCTCCGTGGTATCGCCGTATTCATCTTGAACGACGTAGGTAATATCCGGAACCTCACCACTCCAATGCTCTTCTGGCGTGAAGGTATACTTAC
This sequence comes from Salinivibrio sp. PR5, assembly GCF_001996085.1. Lineage (NCBI taxonomy): Bacteria > Pseudomonadati > Pseudomonadota > Gammaproteobacteria > Vibrionales > Vibrionaceae > Salinivibrio > Salinivibrio sp. PR5. The sequence continues at coordinate 4,777 of NZ_MUFK01000030.1, read as the reverse complement.
CATTTGTGCCAATCGTAATTTCACCGACATCAGCGACCGTGACTGACTCACCAGCAGCGTGGGTTTGACCGTTAATGGTGAAGGTAGTGACGGTGAGGCCGCCCTCTTCATCTGAATCATTGGTAAGCACATTGCCACTCTGCGTCTTATCTTCTATATCCGAAACGATATCGTCTCTTGCAATTGGCGCATCGTTCGCACCATTGATGGTGATGGTCACCACCTCATCCGTGCCGTCTGCCGATTTCACCGTGAAGGTTTCAGTCAGTGTCTCGTCCACGTTCAACGCATCGACCGTCTCGTTGCCGTTATCCAGCACGTAGGTCCACTTGCCGTTCGCATCCACACTGAACGTGCCGTAATCGCCCGACACATCACTTCATCCAGCACGTAGGTCCACTTGCCGTTCGCATCCACACTGAACGTGCCGTAATCGCCCGACACATCACTTTGCGCCTGGAACACGTTGTCTGTGTTGTCCACGTCGCTTGCGAGCAAGGTGCCCGTCGCGGTGTTCTCCGCCGCGTCTTCGGTCACGCTGCCGCTATCATCGCCGGTGATGGTCGCGCCGTCGTTCGCACCATTGATGGTGATGGTCACCACCTCATCCGTGCCGTCTGCCGATTTCACCGTGAAGGTTTCAGTCAGTGTCTCGTCCACGTTCAACGCATCGACCGTCTCGTTGCCGTTATCCAGCACGTAGGTCCACTTGCCGTTCGCATCCACACTGAACGTGCCGTAATCGCCCGACACATCACTTTGCGCCTGGAACACGTTGTCTGTGTTGTCCACGTCGCTTGCGAGCAAGGTGCCCGTCGCGGTGTTCTCCGCCGCGTCTTCGGTCACGCTGCCGCTATCATCGCCGGTGATGGTCGCGCCGTCGTTCGCTATCCAGCACGTAGGTCCACTTGCCGTTCGCATCCACACTGAACGTGCCGTAATCGCCCGACACATCACTTTGCGCCTGGAACACGTTGTCTGTGTTGTCCACGTCGCTTGCGAGCAAGGTGCCCGTCGCGGTGTTCTCCGCCGCGTCTTCGGTCACGCTGCCGCTATCATCGCCGGTGATGGTCGCGCCGTCGTTCGCTGCTTCAATAGTGACAGTGACATTAGCAGTATCAGTAGTAACTCCATCGCTAACGGTATAGCTGAGCGTGGCCTCGCCATTAAAATTACTTGCTGGAGTGAACTCTAGCTTTCCATTTACAATGTCTACAGTGCCTTGCTCCGCTGGCACAGTAGCGTTCGTAATGGTTAACGTTCCGCCATCGGGATCAATATCGTTCTCTAAGACGTCGATAACGATAGCGCCACTATCTTCTAAACCTGTAGCCGTATCGTCCGTCGCCATTGGGCCAACAAAGTGCATAGAGGTCGTGGTACTTTCCACCGTGTTTCCAAATTCATCCGACGAGCTCACTGTGACTTCAAACTCGGTGTCCGCGGCCAGATCGGCACCCGCCACATCCACTGTCCAGTTGCCACTGCCATCCACGGTGGTGGTGTACTCGGTACCATTGATGGTCATGGTCACCACATCGCCTTCGCTGATGTCGCCACCTTTCGCCGTACCGGTCACCGCGATGGTTTGTCCGCTTTCGGCTTTGTTAATCACGTCATCGGCTGTGCATCCACTGTCCAGTTGCCACTGCCATCCACGGTGGTGGTGTACTCGGTACCATTGATGGTCATGGTCACCACATCGCCTTCGCTGATGTCGCCACCTTTCGCCGTACCGGTCACCGCGATGGTTTGTCCGCTTTCGGCTTTGTTAATCACGTCATCGGCTGTGATGTTATCTACGCTGACCGTGCCAGCTTCTGCGCTRGTATCAATTGTTRCACTATCACTGCCCGGYGCGGAGGTGTTRCCRGAGGTRTCGGTAATGGTGGCKTCTACGGTGAGGGTTTCACCTTCCGCAGGGGCATCGAACGAGGTTGCTACGCGGCCGTTGTCGATGTCGGCCTCGGCCAACACGATCTCGTTGGTCGTGGTGCCATCGCTGACACGGATGGTGTCGCCCACAGAGGCCCCAAGAGGCAGACCGACAATCACATCAACGTCACCATTCAGTTCATTGGCAGTGATAACGCCATCATCGTTAGCGTCTTCACTAATAGTCACTGTTGGCGTAAAGAGTTCATCAATATGTTTTTCATCACCATCAATATTGATTGTCTCAAAATCACGCAGCTCGATACGATCTCCGGTATCACTGTTTTCGACGATGAGATAACCATTGCTGTCTTTACTAAAAGACAAATGATCAACACGAGTATTGAACACAGCTTTATCAGTACCCGCCCCACCATCAATCACCAATTGATCGTTCGCATCATCGGTAATGATATTGACCGTATCGTTACCTTCACCGGTTAGGACATAATCATCTCCTGCTTCGGTATTTGCATTCGCCCAACTACCGTGCCAGTAATGCACTGCATCCGACGGTTCACTTTGATTACCGGCAGCATCACTTTGTACTGCCTCTAGACGAACATTTTCGTTAATGCCAATACTGGCAATGTCCTCTAGAGCAACAGTCCACGAACCGTCTGTATCCACGGTTGCCTGGACAAGAGGCGTTCCACTCTCGCCTTCGAAATAAATCGAAATGGTTGCTCCAGGTTCACCCGTACCGTGCATAGTGACGTCGCTGTAATCACTACCCGCTGAGTCATCAGTAATATTGGTGATGATTGGAGGGTTGGGGGCAACAATATCAACCTCGTAGTCGCCATCTTTATTCTCACCACTCGGACTTGTCGTCGCCGTGAACGGGTTGCCCGCCTTATCGGTGCCAGTCACACTCGCAACAATCGCGCTGTCTGCATCCGATACCAACGCACTCCCCGGGACATTGATGCTATAAGTACCATCATCTTTGACGATACCTGTGTATGTTGTCACATCATCTCCGGCGGCTTGCAGCGTCAATGTCACCGTATCACCCGGTTTCGCATCGCCGCCTACAGCGCCAGTCACTGTCACGTCGCCAGAGGCTTCTTGCTCGTTAACAACGTCATCATCCGCTATCGTATCAATTGTGATCGTCGCTGAAGCTGATGTATCAATTGTGACCTGTAGCCCATCGGATATGTCACTATTACCTGCACTGTCCGTCACCTGCACCGTAAAGTTATACGCACCCGCAGAGAGCAACTTCTGAGGCGTAAACATCCAGTTATCGTTTGAATCTTTTCCAGCAAAGCCCAGTGACGTGCTGCCGAGGAACACTTCCACTCTCACAGCATCACTGTCGATATTGCCCAGTGCGAACGTCGGCGTCGTATCGTTGGTCAGGTTGTCTGTGGCGCTGTCGCCGCTGTCGCTCGACGCAACCAGATCGATGGTCGGTTTGGAGACATTGGTGTCTTTCGCAACCGTGTCGGCTGCGGTCTCTACGTTGCCATCTTGGTCGGTGAACGTCGCGTCCACAGTCAAGGTGCCATCTTTCAGGCTGCTCACGTCCACGTTTTCAAGCGTGAAGTTGCCATCGCTGTCCACGCTGACGTTTGACCACTCAAGCTTATTGCCTGCACTGTCGGTCAGTACCAGATCCACAGTCGCTGCGTCGGTTTCACCGATGTTGCCGCTGATGTTCGCGGTTTCGTCGCCCGTGATTTCATCATCACCGTCGTCAGCTGTGCTGTCGGTGATGAGCACGCTTGGTGCCGTGATGGTATCGCCATCATCGTCGCCGTCTTCGCCGTACTCGGTGTCTTTCGCAACCGTGTCGTCTGCGGTCTCTACGTTGCCATCTTGGTCAGTGAACGTCGCGTTCGCCGTTACGGTGCCATCACCGTCGTCAGCTGTGCTGTCGGTGATGAGCACGCTTGGTGCCGTGATGGTATCGCCATCATCGTCGCCGTCTTCGCCGTACTCGGTGTCTTTCGCAACCGTGTCGTCTGCGGTCTCTACGTTGCCATCTTGGTCAGTGAACGTCGCGTTCGCCGTTACGGTGCCATTCGACAGGCCGCTGACGTCCACACCTGTGATGGTGTAGTTGCCGTCTGCATCTGCCTCGATCGTGCTGCCGTCATACGTCAGCGTGCCATCCGCATTCAAGGTAACGTCTAACGTCACTGTCGCGTCGTTATCTGCATCGCTATCGCTGATGACCACTTGCGCTGAGCCTGAGCTCACGCCCTCGCCGAAGTTCACCATGATGGTCGCGGTTTCGTCGCCCGTGATTTCATCATCACCGTCGTCAGCTGTGCTGTCGGTGATGAGCACGCTTGGTGCCGTGATGGTATCGCCATCATCGTCGCCGTCTTCGCCGTAAGTGGTGTCTTTAGCAACCGTGTCGTCTGCGGTCTCTACGTTGCCATCTTGGTCAGTGAACGTCGCGTTCGCCGTTACGGTGCCATTCGATAGGCCGCTGACGTCCACACCTGTGATGGTGTAGTTGCCGCCTGCATCTGCCTCGATCGTGCTGCCGTCATACGTCAGCGTGCCATCCGCATTCAAGGTAACGTCTAACGTCACTGTCGCGTCGTTATCTGCATCGCTATCGCTGATGACCACTTGCGCTGAGCCTGAGCTCACGCCCTCGCCGAAGTTCACCGTGATGGTCGCGGTTTCGTCGCCCGTGATTTCATCATCACCGTCGTCAGCTGTGCTGTCGGTGATGAGCACGCTTGGTGCCGTGATGGTATCGCCATCATCGTCGCCGTCTTCGCCGTACTCGGTGTCTTTCGCAACCGTGTCGTCTGCGGTCTCTACGTTGCCATCTTGGTCAGTGAAGTGAACGTCGCGTTCGCCGTTACGGTGCCAT
>NZ_MUFK01000003.1:0-121204 GCF_001996085.1 Salinivibrio sp. PR5 | reverse complement strand
ATATTGATTACTAACAATATAGGAAGCTTTTGTTTTTTATCGGTACAGTAACTATATTAAACATCATACTGCCATCATCGTTGGGGTGGCTATTAGCTATCGCCATTTTACTTTTTAGTAAAAAACTTTTTACTATAGCTATTGAACGATGGTGGTAAAGCGGTATATGAAAACGTAGTAAGTTTGTTTATGTCAAACGATAATGAGAGCAAAGATTGTTCTGTGAGACCTCGTAACCTTTCCAACTCTTTAAAGCGGTCTTTTTTCAAGTATGCATTCATTTCATCGATTGATTCTGGTTGATTTGGATTGATATCAAAATGAATATGTGCAAAAAAATTGAAACTCAAAATTTTTTCGAGCACCTCATCCTCAACTCTATAAGTCCAGATCGCATCTTCCTCTCCAATAAATTTGTAGTTGATATCTCGTTCAGGAGCATATCGAGCTGATTCTAAGAGCAAAGTAATACACTCAAGCTTTCGTTCTAATCTATGCTTTCGAAAAATATGTTGATTTGTATTGTAGTAGTCATTCAGTTCTACCAGTTGGTTGAAGTGAGCGGATAAATCTGAGTATTTTATTTGGGGTGCTTGGTTTGGTGGCGTTCCCCCATATTTCTTATCAGGTTGCAGATATGTTTTTAGGAAAAACCTTATTGAGTTATCAGCTTCAACTAACATCTTACGGAAATTTAGTAGTTGTTCAGCCTCATACTTTATAAAACTATCGTTGAGCCATTGTTTTTTCTGGTTGTTTGCTGAAATAATAGTAAAAGCAATAGCTGCTATTGATGTTAGAGCCGCAAAAATACTTGCTAAATCACCAACGGACATATCAGGATACCGGTGTAAAGTGATCATTATTATCAAGTAAGTAATAATAACAATGCTAACAAGCAATCCTTTATTTTTTTCGAACATTCTACTCTCTATTGCTAATCATTAGACTCTGTGAATCAATCATGGTTTTATCTACACATTACTTGCATTACAAAACGTAAGTCAAATGGAGCTTCGTGAATTTAGTGCTCAATCATCCAATGGGACAAGAGAAATCTAAGCAACCTATAGTTTGCTCCTCGTTACCAGCTTGAGATAAGGGAAAAACAGCCAGGTTGGTGGCCTGACTATTTGGGTTGAGGCAGGTTAAATCCGCTTTAAAGGCTTAACGACGCTTTCTAAGCCTTCAACTTTTAATGCTAAGCACAATTGCATCAGCTCTCCGAGCTCGCCGTCGGGGAATTCTGCTTTGTTTTGAAACCACAGTAAGTATTCTTCAGGCAGATCAATCAATACACGGCCTGCGTACTTGCCAAACGGCATGCGCATATTGGCCAATTTAATCAGTTGCGCTTTGTCCATGAAGCATTCCTTGTCGATTACGCCGTGGCTTGTTGGGTGTTCTCTCGCTGCTGAGCAATCATTTCAAGCAACATGGTTTCACGGACCAGCGATTGCCCGGCTTTGTCACTGTTTGCCATCACCGCTTTGTTGTGCGCGATCGCGTGAGACAAATTCACCCACACAGGCCGCATGCCGTTATGGATCTCGTAGTGCTCAAACGTGGGAGTACCCAGCTCTCGATCGACTTGGCAATAGAAGCAGTAAGAAAACATGTGCATCACATCAGCGCCGTCACGATACCAAGGGCGGTATTCTTCAAAGCAGCCAAACGGGCGAATATCACGAATATGTTGGGCACCCGTTTCTTCTTGTAGCTCGCGGATCATCCCCTGCTCTGCGGTTTCACCCTCGTCAATACCGCCACCGGGTAACGAATAATCATCATAGCGTGCGGTGTACATCAAAAGGATTTCATCCCCTTGCAGCGCAATCGCGCGGGCCGCATGGCGTGTGATAATGGTTTTGTTGTCGAGCGGTAACACGCGCTCATCGGTGTGTTGGGCGATAATCTGCATAAAGAACTCAGGCAATACGAAAGCAAAGCGCGCGAGTATACCACACTCGCACGATTCGCCGCAGCGCGTTGCAAACCGCGAACGCCGTTACGCCAAGGCGGTGCCTTTTTCTGGTACATAGCCGCTCGCCACAAAGTGAACAAACGCTTCTTTATCTAACACCACCGCGCCTTCAGCGTGCGCTTTTTCTATCATCGCGTTGCTAGCAAAATCACCAAAGCAGAGCACATCAACCGCTTCTTGCGTGTGGTCGTTAATCGTCATACCGCTTTGCAGTGCCATCTCTGATAACTGACTCTCTTCATCGTTTGGAAAGCCTAAGAAGCTGACTTTAAACCAGCCATGTTTGGGGGTGGCAAGTTTGATCAAGCCCTCAACCGAACGCGCCGAGTCGGTGTTGCTCACGCGAGTATCATTGGCTTGAGCGGGTGCGTGATGCTCAACAGATACCGAAACAGACTCAGACGCCACCGCGTCTGACCACGTAAAGGGGCCGAAGTCCGATAAACCTTCACAGAACTGAATGACTTTATCTTTCGCTGGCCCAGACATATCAGCGGGAAACGTGAAGTGAATCGTGCCATCGGCGTTTTCGCTCACATCGATGCCTTTCACAAGCCAAGCCGGCAGTCTTTTTGTCACCGCTGGCTGGGACGGTGCCTGCATGCTGGCGGCTGATGTGGTTTCCTTGCCGGTTGGTTTTAATTGCTCAATGGCATTTTTCCACCCCCACTTGAGCGCTTGGCGGACTAAATAAAACCCAAAGCCCAATGCGCAAAGGGCCAACAAACTTAACGTGGCTGACCATATAGACTGCGGGTTAGTGGGACCATTAACAAATAACATAAATGCAATCACCATATAGCCAAAGCCGAGAATACGGCTAAACGCGCTATACTTTTTGTCCAATAAGGTCCAAACACACAGGTAAGGAATAAAAAGGATTCCTACGATTAAAAGGCCACTCGGCTTGGTGGTGGCGCGTGCGTCAGTATTCATGATGGTTGTCTCTGCGATGAATAATCATACGGCGAAAGGAAACCCGCGAAGCCGCTGGGGTTCCGCACACGGAGCGCGCATAAAATTACGCCAACGTCCAGAATAATGCGAGCTATATGTCTTATTTTATCGACCTTCTCCCCGAACCCATTGCTCTTTGCTATCCAGCGTGGTGCTAAAAAACCCGTATGGACGAATTTATCGGCATTATTGACAGACTCGCCCGTGCAAGTATGGTTAATCCTGTGACGACGCGAGACCTTTTGCGTATACTGCCCGCCCTTACTGATTAAGACAGAGAGATCATCATGAGAGTTTGTGCTGTTGATTTAAAAGCCAATGAAGCGAACATTGTATTGCTAGACAGCGACAACGGCTTGTTTTCTGTGCCTGAGTGCCGCGCAAAAAAGATCACCGTTGCCAAGCCTGAAGCACAAGAAAGCATCCAACACTTTCATCGCACCATGAGCAAGCTGGTCGAAGACTATCAGGTAGAAAAGATTGTGATCCGCGAGCGCCCAACCAAAGGCAAATTTGCCGGTAGCAGTGCTGGATTCAAGCTAGAAGCCGCGTTGCAGCTAATTGAGGGAATCAATGCTGAGGTGCTGCCAAGCAGCGTAATGAAGCAAACCCTAAAACGTCACCCTGTTGATGTGAGCTTAAAAGAACTCGGCCTTAAGCAGTTCCAAGAACAAGCGTTTTTAACCGCTTGCGCGTATTGTAATCAGCACACCAACTAATTAAGTGACAACCACAAGGATGTGTTATGAACCAAATCACTTATGCATCACCACTCGGTGAGTTAACCTTAACCGCGAATAGCGACGGACTCACCGGGTTGTATTTGCCTAAACGCGCACCGCAACCCGTTAATGCATCGTCTCACTCCGCCCAGCGGGTACTGGATGAAGCATGTCGTCAGCTGGATGGTTACTTCAATGGCACGCGCCAACAATTCTCTTTGCCCCTCGCCCCACAAGGCACACCCTTTCAGCAACGGGTATGGCAAGCGCTACAAGCAATTCCGTATGGGCAAACGGCCAGCTATCAAACCATTTCCACCGCTATTGGTAACCCAAAAGCCAACCAAGCGGTAGGCGGCGCGAATGGCAAGAATCCAATTTCTATCATCATTCCTTGCCATCGTATTATTGGTCGCCAAGGGCAGCTGATTGGCTACGGGGGCGGTCTTGCGGCCAAACAAGCCTTGTTGATATGGGAAGCAACCGGCGAATGGCCAACCACGCTCCCCAACCCGCAAAGTGGTAAAGAAAAAGCCTTTGTCGCTTAGCTATGCTGCTAACGCTTTTATCAGTCGCTCTGGGGTAAGTTTAAAACCGCAGTGCAGGTAAAAGCTTTGCGCATCGGCTTTGTGATAACTCGGGACCACTTCAATCTGATCACACCCTCTTGCTTGCAAACAGGTCTCCGCGGCACTGAGTAACTGGCGGCCGAGGGTCATGTCTCGAAAGTGTTCATCCACCATAATGGTGCTGATGCGCCCGACATGGTTGGATTTATCCAGTTGTAAGATCACATTGAACGCCACCACGCCTGCGACCAACCCACAAAGCTCAGCGACTAATACGTTGGCATCCTCTGCGTGAATTAAATCGGTGAGCGTTTTCTTCATTTGACGCCACGGAAGTGGGTCAGGCTGACAGCGCTCACACAAAGCGCAAATGGCATCGATATCGTGAAGGGTTGCCTGTCGAATCATGGTGTCTTCCTTGGTTGCCGAAGATAAGTCTCTAACATTTGCGATGGGCTAGGCCGTTGCATGGTAGCCCAGCCCCAAAACGATAAAGCGACGATTACTGTGCCTGTGCCATTTGCCCGCCTTTCACGCGTGAAAGGGTAACGCGACGGTCAAAGAAAAAGCCTTCATTGTCGGCTTGGTCGGCCAATGGCTGGCTGTCTCCATACGCAACCGTATCTAGCTGCGCCGGATCGACCCCAACCGAGACCAAGTAGTCATACACCGCTTGCACACGTTGCTCTGACAGCGCTTGGTTGTAGGCTTTGCGCCCCCGTGGGTCGGCATACCCGGCCAATTGCCATTGCGCATCCGGCATTTGCTGGATAAACCCTGCTAGCTCATCAAGCTGAATCATAAAGTGGGGTTCAATGTCAGCCGAGCTGGTTCGAAACTGAATATTCATCGCTAAGTCGATATCCTCGATAGAATGTTGCTCGGTGCGCAAGCGGGCAAGTTCTAATTGAGCTTCGTTGTATTTTTGCGTGACAAGACTCAGCTGTTCATTTTTCGCATTCATCGTTTCAATCGTATCTTGCTGCTCCGTCGCAAGTGTTTCGAAGCTCGCGTTTTGCCCCATCACGGTGCCAATAATCGCTCCCGCGACTGCGCCAACCGGCCCGGCCACTAACGCGCCAGCCACCGCGCCGCTGCCCATACCGATCAATTCTGGTTTTTTGTCTCGCTCAACATGTGTGGCGGCCATCCCTTGTGGGGTTGCCACGACAAACATAGAAACCGCGAATACAGAGTGTGTGAGTGCTTTTTTGATATCCATAATGTCCTCGAAAGTGTGTTTGTTGTGCCGTGCTGGCGATGAGGACATTAAAACAAGCCGATCAGGCATTTTGCGGGAGCAAAAATGGCAATGTGGCGATCAATTGTGGCAAAAAAATGGCAATTGCGCGGATTCCAGCAAAAGGGGTTTTCTCTGCGCTGAGTTTGGGTATAGTCACTGCAACACTCGTTACCTATCCCGTACCATGAAGCAGATAGCAATTGTTGAAGATGAAGCCGCCATTCGCGATAACTATGCCGATGTGATTCGTCGCCAAGGCTATCAGGTCAATACCTACGCCGATCGCCCATCCGCCCAAACCGCTTTTGAGCAACGTCTACCCGATTTAGCCATTATCGACATTGGTCTGGGGAATGAAATTGACGGCGGCTTTGCGCTATGCCAAGCCCTACGCGCGATGTCTGCAACAGTGCCGATTATCTTCTTAACCGCTCGGGATAGTGACATTGACACAGTGGTGGGGCTGCGAATGGGCGCCGATGATTACTTGACCAAAGACGTCTCACTGCCTCACCTGATGGCGCGCATTGCCGCCTTGTTTCGCCGCAGTGATCTCTTGGCCCAAGCGCCGGCTAGCCAAGTAAAAAGTCTGCATTGCGGCCCGCTGAACCTTGATTTGGATCGGATGCGCGTTTACTGGCATGACACCTTGATCGATCTCACTGTGACCGAGTTTTGGATGGTCCATGCCTTGGTTAAACGTCCGGGCCACGTCAAAAGCCGTCAAGCATTAATGGATGAAGCACACGCGGTGGTGGACGACAGCACCATAACCTCGCACGTGAAACGGATCCGTAAAAAGTTTCTCGCCGTCGATAGCCAATTTAATTGCATTAGCACCGTCTATGGCATGGGGTATCGCTGGGATGAGGAACACCCATGAGCCTGAGTCGACTGCGTCGTTATGGCTTAAAAGGACGTCGCTGGGTGCGAGAAGGGCTGGCCGGGATCCGCACCAAGATTGTGATTCTCTCGAGTTTTCTACTGCTGCTGCCCTATTTGGGCTACCAGTACGTGTGGGAAATGGAAAGTGTTTTACGCCAAGGCCAAGAGCAGACGCTAATGGGCACCGCTCGGGCCTTTGCGATGGGGATGAACGATCGCCCCAGCTTATTTATCCAGCATGCCCCACCCTCGACCTTAGAGCCGGGCAAAGATTTACATGCATTTCGCTTAACCCAGCCTATTCGCTTAGATGGCAACTTAGAGGATTGGCAACCCTATCGCCATCATCAGCGCCTTTATCAACGCAACGGACTGATCTTTAGCCAAGGTGCATACAACAGTGACACGCTTTCTTTGGCGATCATGAGTGGCAGCACCGACACTGCGGTGTATTTCGCGCTCGATATTATCGATAGCACCCCTGCCACGCCGCAAGCGACAGGCGATATCGACAGCCAAGATCATCTCATATTGGCACTCACCTCACCGCAAGGGGCGTTTTATCGCGTCGCCATCGGACAAGCGCGTAATTCTGACAATGCAAAAATCATCCATCTTGATAACGGTCTTGCCGACAATGCCACCGGCGTAAATATCGAAGGTCCGCCCCAACCACTTCCCATTGCTGCTAAGTGGCGCGCCACCGAGCAAGGCTATCAAGTTGAGATCAAACTGCCAGCGGCGTGGGTCGGCCAGCAGCTCGGCATCGCTTACTACGATGTGGACGACAGTTTTAACCGCGGCCTACGCGCGATTATTGGTACCGCATCGACACGTTCAGCGGCAACGCTGGGCAGCTTTATGATGCCCTCGGCCCCCATTCAAGCATTAATTGAGCGGATGAATAATGGCGCCTCCAGTGTATGGGTGGTTGATCAACACAGTCGCGTGCTAGCAAAAGCGGGTGACATCCAAACTTCCACCGGTGTCTGGCAACCTCGCCAAGCGATCCCAGAGCAGCAAGGCGTCATGGACTGGATAACACAAACGCTGCTACGCCCTTGGTACGATAAACTGCTTGTAACCCCGCCTGAGCATTTTGTCGATGCGATGCAACAAGCCTCAATTTATAAGGGCGTACAGGCGCAACAAGCCTTACAAGGGCGGCCTTACGCCAGTTGGCGCAGTTCAGATGACAACCAAGCGATGATCTTAACCGCAGCCTACCCAATTTGGTTAGACGGTAAAGTAGCGGGGGCCGTGATTGTTGAAGAGACCACCAACGGGATCCGTAGCCTGCGTAATGAGGCCCTCGAAACCCTCTTTTCCGTGATGCTCGCGGTGATTTGTACCGGCGTGCTCTTGCTGCTGTTATTCGGCTCGCATATCGCCAAACGTCTGCGTCGCCTCCAACAAGAAGCGAATCATGCTATCGATAGCCAAGGGCGTGTCACGGGCACAATCACACCGGCAACCAGCCACGATGAAATCGGTTTACTAACCCAAACCATCACCGACATGGTGGGACGCATTGCTGGCTATAACCAGTATCTTGAAAAAATGTCGTCTCGCTTATCCCATGAGCTGAGAACGCCCATTGCGGTAGTGCGATCGTCATTGGAAAACATGGCGTATACGCAAGCGGACCCTGACCAGCTCACCTACATCAACCGCGCCCAAGACGGGGTGCAACGCCTTGCAGGGATCTTATCGACCTTAACCGAAGCCACACGCCTTGAACAAAGCTTTGATAATGCCGATAAAGAGCCGGTCAATCTCAATGCACTGATAGAAGGCTGCGGGCAAGGCTATCAACTAGCGTATCCGGATCATCGGTTTAACGTCATGCTACCAGCGCAGACCGTCAGCGTATTCGCTGTACCCGATTATCTCGCGCAGTTATTGGATAAGCTCGTGTCCAACGCGGTTGAGTTTGATGATGGCGCCACCCCGATTGATCTTGCGCTGAGCCTTGACGCTGAGCATATTACTATCACAGTAAGTAACGCCGGGCCGCTACTGCCCGAACATATGCGTGATCAGCTGTTCCAATCGATGGTTAGCGTGCGGTCAGAGTCGCATAAATCGGACAAACCGCATCTTGGTTTAGGTCTTTACATTGCGCGTCTGATTGCAGACTTTCACCAAGCGACACTCGTGGCTAGCAATCGCGCCAGCCAAGATGGTGTGACAATGTCACTTATATGGCCAAGTTCGCAGCAGCTTGGCGAGGATTGATCTTCCCCTTTATCGTGTCGATACTGAGGGTTCACTGACAGGGAGAGCTAACATGATTGACTTTTATTCAGCCGCCACACCCAATGGCTACAAAGTCGCGATCGCCTTGGAAGAAATGGGGCTGCCGTATCAATTGCATGCACTCGATTTAATGGCGAACGAACAGAAGCAACCGGAATTTCTGGCGATTAACCCCAATGGCCGTATTCCTGCCATTGTCGATCAGGACAACGACAATTTTGCCGTGTTTGAGTCCGGTGCCATTTTGCTCTATCTCGCGGAAAAGACGGGGCAGTTTCTACCGTCAGACCCTAAAGCGCGCTCGCAAACTATCCAGTGGCTCATGTTTCAAATGGGTGGAGTTGGACCCATGATGGGCCAAGCGAATGTGTTTTACCGCTATTTCCCAGAGAAAATCCCAGCCGCAATCGAACGCTATCAAAAAGAGGGGCGACGCCTACTCGAAGTGGTTGATGGCCAGTTGCAAAAACACCCCTACCTTGCCGGCGACGAATACACCATTGCCGATATGGCCACCTGGCCTTGGGCGCGCATTCATGAGTGGAGCGGCATTGATATTTCGGGGCTCGATGCCTTAAAAGCGTGGCTAGATACGCTGGCAGAAAGGCCCGCCTGCCAAAAGGCGCTACTCACGCCCGCCCCCTCTGACGCGACAGATGAAGAGCGTGCCAAACAAATTCGCGGCATGGTCACACGCTAAGCAGAGCGGTATACTAGACGGGCAGGCGCATCATTGGCCTGCCCTTTTTGTTCTGTCTATGCTGTCGAGGTTTTGTCGTGTTAACGCCCTGTATTGGTTTGTGCCGCCGTGAAGAAGATGTTTGTGTAGGGTGCAAGCGTACCCTCGATGAAATCATTGCGTGGGGCAAAATGACCGACGATCAGCGCGCCGTGATTATGGCCGAGCTCCCACAGCGTCCTGACCCCAAACCGCCTGAGCCCATTCACCCCTCACGAAACCCGTTCAAACGACGATTCAGCTGATGCCACCAGTGGTTTACGGTATTCAATAATCACTTGGTTACCTTCGTAGTACACGGCTTCAATGTCGCCATCGACAATGACTTTACTGGTTACCAACACATCTTGGTACGCTTGTTCGCGCTCACGCAGGCTGGGTAAGATTTTGTTGGGCTCTACGCCCATCGCTTGACAAAATGCGAACACAAAACGGCTGTCGAGTGTGGCATCGCCATGAATACAACGTGAAAAGGTAAGGTGGCTGACTTCTAAGCGTTTTGCCATTTCAATTTGCGTGATCCGTGCTTTGGCTTTGTACGACATCCACGTGTCATAGAGGGCTTGTCGATCCTCTTGGTTAAACGTCATCCTAGTGTCCAATCGAAAAAAGAGCATTGGCTGCAAGGGTAACAAGCCACGACCGACGAATGTCAGCCTGCCGTTAAGCGCGAGTTAATCTTGCCGTGTGGCATCGACTTCGCTAGGATCGCGACTACGCGCCCAAACACAAGAGCCCCCTATGGACATTAATTTGGCGAACCTGCCTGCCGATGAAAAACAAAAAATAGAACTCGACAAACAAGCCGCCTACGCAGTTTGGAAAGTGGTCAACAACAAAGCAGAATCGAGCCTATTCGAGCAAGAAGCGTATGCATTGACTGAATGGCAACGGGACTTCTACCTCCAATGTGTCGAAAAGTATCGAGCCCAACCTGACGCCTTCATCATTCCCGAACAAGACCCCTCTGTCAGCTAATCATCCCGCGCCTATTAAGGCGCGTTTACACAAAGCGCTCCGCACGGATAAAAGTAACCGACTTTAAACCAGTTATTCTCCCTGCCAATAAATCATCTGTTTAAAACAGCAAAGATGCCTGTGTTTTATTACACCTCTAGCACACAAGTAACGCCAAATTGTCATACATTTTTTTGTCATTTCGACTAGCTAAATCCACCAACCCGCTCTACTGTTATTCTTATCAAAAAGCATTCATTATTTGGCGAGTTGCCGAACATTTAACTAACTTTAAAACGGTGTTGGCTGGGTGACTCCGCGGTAACCATAATAAAAACCGCATAGAAAAGCGGACAGTGTACGATTACCGCCCGTAGGAAGCACCCTTACTTTTTAGACAGACAAGCGTTAGCTCAGTAAGGGGTAAAAACTATGACGTTGGGGTTTAAATCACGCATTATGGTGGGGGTCGGTCTGTTGGTGACCGTCTCTCTCGTGGTGTTGGGAACACTCAATACGCTCTCGCTACGAGAGAAAATGATTGAGTCACTCACCACACAAACACAAAACAAACTTGATCACCATGTCACAGAGTTAGAGCAGTTGGTTACCTCGCAACTCTCGGCTATTGAAAAAGGTGCAAATCACTTCACAACGGGCCTCACCGCGCAAGAAAACGTGGCACAAGTGAGGATGTTGGCAGACACCGCCGGTATCGCCAATGTGATCATGACGTATGAAACCGGTGATTCGTTTATGTCGAATCATTCGGGCGATGGTGTGACCACCAACCAATTCAACTTCCGCGATCGCGACTGGTATCGGCAAGTCAAAGCCGATCAATCCATTCACTTAACCGGTATTTATACCGACAAAGTGACTGGCGGTAAGGTGATCAGCGCGGTCGCCCCCGTGTTTGAAAATGGCCGTTTCATCGGTGCGTTGCTTGGTGACATTCCACTGGAAAGCGTGATCACTCAGGTAAGCAATATGCGCTTTGCCGGTGGGGCCGCGACACTGACCGATCAAAACGCAGTCTTTTTTGCTAGTGATGATCCGAACGATATCGGCAAAACGCCCTCTCAGGTTAGTGCCACCTTCAGTGATATGGAGAACATGTTCCGCACCGATGAGCGCGGTCACTTGAGCTTTCCCTATATGGGCATTAATTTTGATGGCTATTTCCAGCGCGTTAACCTCACGGAAAATCGCTATTGGACGCTGATGGTGTTTGTGGATCAGCAAACGGCGTTGGCAGACATTCGCAGTGCTAAAATTGAATCTTTAGTGACGGGGATCATCCTGCTGGCGCTGAGCTTGGCAGCGATCTATCTGATCATCAATTACTCATACCGTCCACTGATCAAATTGAAACAAGCGGTGTTAGATCTCTCCAAAGGGAGCGGCGATCTCACCGCACGACTTGAGGTCAATGGCAACGATGATTTGGCCCAAATCAGCCGCGGCTTTAATACCTTTGTCGAAAACCTGCAAAATATGATGCTGAAGGTCTCCCAAGCCAGTCAAATGATTTCGAGCAACATCACTCAGCTGTCGCAAAACACCC
Organism: Salinivibrio sp. PR5; assembly: GCF_001996085.1. Classification (NCBI taxonomy): domain Bacteria; kingdom Pseudomonadati; phylum Pseudomonadota; class Gammaproteobacteria; order Vibrionales; family Vibrionaceae; genus Salinivibrio; species Salinivibrio sp. PR5. The sequence continues at coordinate 109,322 of NZ_MUFK01000003.1, read as the reverse complement.
AAGAAAACGAGTCTGTTCTCGAGGCGCACTCGGCAGAAACCGAACAAGTGGTGACCGCGATTACTGAGATGAGTGAAAGTGCACGCAGTATTGCTCATAACGTCTCGCAATCGAATGACATCACAGAATCGGCCAGTAAAGAAGCCAGTCAATCGCTTGAAGTGGTCGACAATGCCGTCGTCACCGTGAGTGCACTGGTAGATGAAGTGGAAGATATGTCAGCCCGAATCACCAGCATGAATCAGGATGCAAACAAAATCAGCGACGTGCTCAATGTGATCGGGGAAATTTCCGAGCAAACCAACCTGCTTGCCCTTAACGCCGCGATTGAAGCCGCGCGGGCCGGTGAGCAAGGCCGTGGGTTCGCGGTGGTTGCCGATGAAGTTCGTGCCCTCGCCGCGCGCACGCAAAGCAGCACGACCGAAATCTCAGATATGCTGACTGCCCTCCTTGATGGCACATCGAGCGTGGTTGAGGCGATGGGAAAAACCAAAGAGCAGTGTCAAAGCACGGCGGATAAGACGTCGGAAGTCTCAAACAGCCTGACCATCATGAGCGCCTCCGTACGTGAAATTGATGATGTCAGCACCCAAATCGCAACCGCGACCGAAGAACAAAGTGCCGTGGCGGAGGAGTTGAGTAAAAACATGCTCTCGATTCGCGACATGGTGAGCAGCTTAGTCGAGAGCGGCAAACAAACCGTTTCCGCGACTGACTCATTATCACAATCGAATCAGGAGCTTGATCGCTTAGTATCCAATTTTAAACTGCAGTAGTTTTGCACGGAGTCCGTTTCAAGCGGCACAAGCACCCTTACGCTTTATTCGGTTGTTGTTATCGTCAGGCAGGGCCCCCTGCCTGACTTCGCAGTTGGAGATGTAGTTATGTCTAGTGCTCACCCCGACGGCTATGCCATCACCCCCACATTTGCTAAACATTACCAAACCATGCGGGCACATTTTTTTAACCGCGACCCAAACCGCTGGCCCATTTATCGTACCCCGGGTTTAGCCCAGTGGCTCGAGCAAGGCATGCTCCCCGCACCAACGTCACCCGATATACATTTGCTTGAGCAACAACATGTGCCGAGCCACAGTGACCTGAGTCATCATATTTTTCCGCCGCTCGCTTTACACGCGGCGACACACTCCAAAGACTGGACCGCACCGCAAGCGGTCGAAAATGTGATTACCGCGCCCTGCGACCCTGCCATTCATGGCGCACTACTGGCTACTTTGGCCAATCCAAACTTGGTGTACAGCGAATACGCGGGATTGTCGGTAGAGCTTGAGCAAACTATCGTACGCCAAGTCGCCAACTTGATTGGTTATGATGACCAACGCGCCACGGGGCTTTTTACCCAAGGTGGCACCTTTGGCAACCTTTACGGTTACTTGCTTGGGCTGAGAAAACAGTTTCCGCTGTCTGGGCAGCGGGGTCTGCAAGGGCAAGACTTTCGGATGATTAACTCATTGGCCGGTCACTATTCTAACATGACGAACCTCGGCCTGTTAGGGACAGATATTCCTAATCAAGTGCTTCGCGTCAAAGTCGATGCGCGTAACCGGATGGATTTGGATGATTTTGCCTACACCTTAAACGGCTGTTTGGCGCAAGGGCTAGCAGTTCCCACCATCTTACTCACCTTTGGGACCACAGACACTTTTGCAATTGATGACATTGAACGCGTGTATCAGATCCGAGAGCGTGCTTGCCAGCAATATAACGTAGATATCAAGCCCCATATCCATGTGGATGCGGCCGTCGGTTGGCCACTGATCATGTTCAATGATTACGACTTTAACGACAACCCGCTCGGCATTAACACCGTGACCGCGCAAAAGCTCGCTGCCTTACTCCCGCGGGTCCGTGGTTTGCGTTATGCCGATTCCATCACGATCGATTTCCAAAAATGGGGATTTGTCCCTTATACCTCCAGTTTGGTGATGTTCAAAAATAGCGAAGATATGGAATGCCTCAAACAAGACCCTCACTATTTCTCTTATTTTGAAGCAAGCAAAACCACCCATACCCATTTGCAATCTACCATTGAGTGTTCTCGCGGTGCAGCGGGTGCTTATGGTGCATACTGTGCGCTTAATATGCTGGGCAAGCGAGGCTATCAGACTATGATTGCGCATGGCTTACAAAATGCGGAGTATCTGAAGGGACGATTGAGCGATTTACCTTATTGCAAGGTGGTCGCGAGAGAGAATTTGGGGCCCACAGTGGCCTTTCGCCTGTATCAACCCGCTGATAACCTCGATGTGGATACCCTGTTCGAGCGCGAACAAAAACTCCATCAGTTAGGCGCGCGTATCGACAGTATTACCCAGCACAGCTTATTTCACCGCGAGCACTTTTTGGCTCGGCAAGGTCGAAAGCTTCATACCAATTGGGTTGAATCCATTGCCCACACGGAGTTCGACACCGATGGCCAGTGCTTGTTTATTCCCGGCGAAAAAGCCGTGTTCCTTAATCCGTATACCGAGCAGCGCCATATCAGTGAATTTGTCGATGCCCTAATGGCAACGGAGACTGAACAGCCCGCCTAAACGCGGGCTTACCAACGCCAAAAGTGCGGCATAAACAGAGCCAAGACGGTGAAATATTCTAACCGCCCCAAAATCATTGCGGCATTGAGAATCCAAATACCGGTATCAGTCACCGGCTGGAAGTTGCTGCCAACCTCTCCAAAACCTGGGCCCAATACATTGATACACGCGACGACCGCAGTAAATGCAGACCAAAAGTCGAGGCCTGTCATCATCATCAACAAGGTGAAAACGCCAGTGGTCAGCGCAGCCAGAGACATAAAGGCCATGACCGCTTGCGTCACGTCGTTGGACACTACTTTGTCTTGATAACGGATCGGCAGCATTGCTGAGGGATGAATCAATTGGTGCAACTGGCGACGAATAATTTTAAACGTGATGATATCGCGAATAATTTTGTTCCCGCCGGCGGTAGAGCCAGAGCAGCCGCCCAAATAAGCACAGAATACCAAGAACAATCCCGTCGCCGCAGGCCAAGAGCTTAAATCAGCAGCACCAAACCCCGTGCTGGTAATAAAAGACACCACATGAAACGCGGCAAAGCTTAGCGCAACCCATACCGATTCATAGCGTGATTCACCGTATAAATACAATCCCAACATCAGGGATAAGCAGGCAACGACAATGAGGAAGACTCGTGATTCTTCATCGTCGAAATACAAACGCACACCCCGCCAACCGATGCGAAAAATACGAAAGTGCAAACCGAAGTTAATCGCGCCAAGCAGCATAAAGACATTGGAAATCATCAACATCAAATGGCTTTGAAAGTGCCACATACTGGCATCATGGGTCGAGAAGCCACCGGTTGAAACGGTTGAGAAACTATGGGCAATGGCATCGTAAGCACTCATCCCCGCCAAATAATACGCAAGGGCACACGCTAACGTGATCACCACATACACGCCCCATAAATAGTGGGCCGTTTTGGAGATCCGCGGGGACAATTTCTCGTCTTTGATGGGTCCGGGAGTTTCTGCTTTTAACAGCCGCATCCCGCCCACGTTCAACATGGGAAGCACCGCGACCACAAAGATAACCACACCAAGTCCGCCCATCCATTGTAAAAACTGGCGATACAACAGGAAAGAGGCGGGCATGTCATCTAGCCCACTGAGTATGGTGGCACCAGCGGTGCTGAGTGCACTGATCGACTCAAAGGTGGCATCCGAGAAGTTCACCCCTGTCACCAGTTTAATCGGGATCCCACCCAATATACCGACCAAAATCCACGTAAAGGTCGAGAACAATAAAGCATCACGGAAGGTGACTTGGCTTAACTTACTTTTGCGAAATAGCCAAGAGATAACCAAAGAGGCCATCATCATCAGTAAAGAGGGATAAAAAAACTGTGTCGACACATGATCGCGAAATAGGAATAGCGACAGAAGTCCAAACACAAATTGGACAATACCCATCCATAAAATAGGCATGCCCAATAGACGCAGTGTGTTTTGAAAGTTAATCATGACATGGGAAACTCATCATTAACGCGCCAGTGGCCTGCAAGCCCTTCGAACCACTCGCGTTATCACGCCATAAAGGCGACAACGGTAAAAGTGCACATTAAACCGCGCACCGTTAAAAGTATATAGCTGGCACATTGGGAATGTCCCACAATGCCACAGGCATATCAGCGTCGTTAATACCCTGCCAACAAGGCATTACGTCGCAGACATGGATCAAAAAAGCCGGGCATTGCTACCCGGCTTTCTATTATTTACTGCGCTTGGCGACGCTCACCGCGGAATGAGCCGCGATCGTTGCCACGGTCACGGTTGAAGCGACGTTCGCCACGACCACGGTTGTCACGGTCTTGACGACCACGGCCACCGCCATTGCGATCGCTTGGGCGACGGTCACGGATCACATTGCCTTCAACGCGTTGTGCGTTGGTTTCTTTCTGGCGAATACGTAGCTTCTGAAGCTGCGCAAAGACTTCTTTTGGCATGGTCTTAGGCAACTGTACGTAAGTGTGTCCCGGTGCCAGTTTGATCGCACCAATGTTGTTTTTATCTAGACCTAGCTCGTTAGCAATCGCGCCCACGATGTCTTTAACTTGTACGCCTTGCTCACGACCCACGCTTAACTGATAGGTATCCCAGTCTGCCGGGTTGGTTTCACGGCGGTCACGGCCATTTTGGCGATCATCACGACGACGCTCACGACGTTGGTTTTCACGTTCCATCGCCGCAATCATTGGATCAGGGCCTTTGTAGAACAATGGACGCTTGCCTTGCTGACGCTGAAGTAGCATCGCCGCTAAGGTCGTCGCATCAACTTCGATGTCGTTTTGTAGCTGTTCAATCAAGCTGACGAAAGGTGCGATTGAGTCAGCATCTTTTTTCTCAGCCAGTTCGCTAGCCAAACGGGCTACGCGAGATTCCGCTACTTTGTCGCGGTTCGGCAACTGGATTTCGTCCATGCGCGTCTGAGTGACACGCTCAATGGTACGCAGCATACGCATCTGGTTGGTGCGTACCAACAAGATCGCTTTACCTGCACGTCCAGCACGACCGGTACGACCAATGCGGTGAATGTAAGATTCAACATCAAACGGAATGTCATAGTTAAAGACATGGGTGATACGTGGCACATCAAGACCACGCGCGACAACGTCAGTTGCCACCAAAATATCAATCACGCCACGTTTGATGTGGTCAACCGTACGCTCACGTTGAGATTGCGGAATATCACCGTGCAGTGCAGCGGCTTTAAAACCACGTGCAGACAACCAGTCCGCAAGACGCTCGGTATCTTGACGAGTACGAACGAACACAATCGATGCGTCGGTGTCTTGCGTTTCCAAAAGACGGCTCATCGCTTCGTCTTTTTCTACGCCTTTCACGACCCAGAATTGTTGCTCAACTTTCTCAACCGTACGGTTGCTTCCCGCAACGTCGATGCGAGCAGGCTTACGCAAGAAACGATCAACGATTTGTTTAACGATTGGAGGCATGGTGGCAGAGAACAACACGCGTTGTGCCGATTCAGGCGCTTGCTCCATGATCCAAGTGACGTCGTCTACGAAGCCCATTTTGAGCATTTCGTCAGCTTCGTCGAGAATAAAGGTATGTACTTCATCCAGCTTCAAACGATCGCGGTTAATCAAATCTTTTACACGACCTGGAGTACCCACGATAATGTGCGCGCCGCTTTTCAGCGCTTTCATTTGATCAACGATCGACGCACCACCGTAGATCTCAAGAATTTTGAGGCCTTTGATGTTTTGCGCCAAGGTTTTCATCTCGGCAGCAACCTGAATGGCCAACTCGCGAGTCGGCGCCATCACGATGGCTTGAGGTTTATGCTGGCTTAAATCAACTTTGTTCAACAGCGGCAAAGAAAACGCCGCGGTTTTGCCCGTACCCGTCTGCGCTTTACCTAGCGCATCACGGCCTTCTAGCAGCACAGGAATAGACGCAGCTTGAATCGGTGTTGGCGATTCAAAGCCCATGGCGTCAAGTGCAGATAAAAGGGTGTCGGCCAGATCTAACTGGCGAAATTTGGTTACAGATTCTTGCATTGGGATCCCAATCTATGAGTGTAGCGAAACGGGGCCCCTTCAGCGTTCTGCTCAACCAGCTACACTGCTCTTTCACAGTGTAAGTCACCAGCGCCACGGGCCTCGGTAATTAAGGGTGTGCATTCTGCGCTATTCAGGCGAAAAAAGCCAGAAAAAGTTGAACAACTTCACAAATTTTGCCGCTTTCGCGTACTCATGTGGCACATTGTTTATCTCGCATACAATCCCTGTATGGTTACGCATCAACCGATTACTGGCGATTCACTTGGATCCACGACATACCACACCATCGATAGCAATTTCCGGTCACGGGTTGGTTTTGGGTGAGCGAATACGTATAGTGTGGCGATTCGAAAACCGAGACCGATGTTATGTTTCAAGACAATCCCCTGCTAGCGCAACTTAAGCAACAGATCCAAGAAACCCTGCCCAAGAAAGAGGGAACGGTAAAAGCCACTGAAAAAGGCTTCGGCTTTTTAGAAGTGGACGATAAAACCAGCCTCTTTATTCCACCACCGTATATGAAGAAAGTGATGCACGGTGATCGTGTTGAAGCCTTCGTTCGCACAGAAAAAGAGCGTGAGGTCGCAGAGCCGGATGCCTTGATTGAGCAAAGCATTGACCGCTTTATTGGTCGCGTCCAGTGGATTCGTAACCGTCTTAACATTGTGCCGGATCATCCGCAAATCAAAGATGCGATTCGTGCCAAAACCCAGCGCGGCTTATCGCAAGACGAACTCAAAGATGGCGACTGGGTTGTCGCATCCCTGATCCGTCACCCACTCAAAGGCGACGACAACTTCTTCTGCCAAGTCAGTGAAAAAATCACCGATGCCAATGACAAGATTGCGCCTTGGTGGGTCACGCTAGCAAAACATAACTTACCAAACCAAGAGCCTGCGCCTAAAGAAGCATGGGCGATGTTGGAGCAAGGTTTAGAGCGCCGCGATCTGACCGCGCTTCCCTTCGTGACCATTGATAGCGAATCGACCAAAGATATGGACGATGCGTTATATGTAAAAGCCAACGAGCAAGGCGGCTTTACCATGACAGTCGCGATTGCCGATCCGACTGCGTATATCGATGCGGATGACGACCTTGACCAAGTGGCTCGCAGCCGCGGCTTCACCATTTACTTGCCTGGTCGCAACATCCCAATGTTGCCTCGCGATCTGAGTGACGATTTGTGTTCACTACGTGCCCACGAAAAACGTCCGGCGCTTTGCTGTACCTTCAATATCGCTGCCGATGGCACCATTGCCGATGACGCCGAGTTCTTCTCTGCATGGATCCAATCACACGGCCAGCTAGCCTACGACAAGGTGTCGGACTACATCGAGCAAGGCGAACAGGCGGCATGGCAGCCAGAGAGCAGCGACATCGCGGATCAAATCCATCAGTTGCACCAGTTTGCACTTGCCCGCATTGAATGGCGTGAAACGCATGCGGTGACCTTCCCCGATCGTCCTGACTATCGCTTTGAGCTCAGCGAAGATAACGATGTGATCGCGATTCATACTGACGCGCGCCGCATCGCTAACCGTATCGTTGAAGAGGCGATGATCAGCGCTAACATTTGTGCAGGTCGCAAACTGCGTGAATCCTTCGGTTTCGGTATTTTTAATACTCACGCAGGCTTTAACAGTGACAAGCTGAACGATGTGGTCGAGTTGGTCAAAGCCCATGACGGAGAAGCCGAGAGCGAGAGCTTGGCAACCGTTGAAGGCTTTAGCGCATTGCGCCGTTGGTTAAACAGCCTAGACAGCACCTATCTCGACAACCGCCTGCGTCGTTTCCAAGCGTACAGTGAAATTGGTCATGAGCCTGCTCCTCACTACGCGATGGGCCTTGATGTCTACGCTACATGGACATCGCCTATCCGTAAGTACGGCGATATGATTAACCACCGCTTACTCAAAGCGATCATTCGCGGCGAAACCGAAGCCAATGCCCCTGCGGATACGATCGGTGAAGAACTGGCTGGTCATCGCAAACACCACCGCATGGCCGAGCGCGATGTCGCTGATTGGCTGTACGTCCGTTTGTTGAAGCCAGAAGTGGAAGCACAAACCCGCTACACAGCGGAAATCTTTGATGTTAACCGCGCGGGTATGCGTGTTCGCCTAATCGAAAATGGCGCACCGGCGTTTATTCCATCGTCGCTGATCATCGATAACAAAACCCGCATTGCCTGTGATAAAGAAACAGGCACAGTGACCATTGATGGCAACGTTGAGTTTAAGCTTGGCGACAGTCTGGAAGTGGTGATTGCGGATATCAAAGAATCCACGCGCTCCATTGTGGCAAAACCAACCCAAGTGTTTGCGCTGCCTGAACAAGCGAAAGACGAATAATCTCACCCTCTTTCTTGTGGCTCTCTACGGCGAGTCAACTCCCCTTCAAAGCCAAGCCTTACCGCTTGGCTTTTTTATTGGGCGTATTGCGCTTGAAATGATAAGTTAGTCATTAGCTTTCCGCTATCTAACGGCAAGGCGCCAAAGTAATCGAGCCACCATCCCATCGATAACGAGCCTTGATGGCGCATCGGAGGAAAAAGCACAAGGCTGGTCACAGTCTGTTTGTTTAAGGCTCTGAATTTGGCACTCTTTCACCATGCGCAAACTATGATATCTAAAACACAAACATTGATTTTTCACACTCGCCACGCAGTATATAAGGTGTCATGGGGCTGTTACATTCACCGTTAGCACGTTTGGGCGTGCCGCTACTTATCTTCCTTGTTTTTGCTGCAGGTTATCACCCGTTGCTGGCCTCGCTTTCGCCATACCTAAACTTACTCTATGCTGCGCCCTTCTATTTATTATTTACTGCCCTGCTATTAAGTCACTTGTTCAAGAGTGCGCGTGTTGGCATGACTGTGGTGATATTACTTATTAGCTACACCGTCATTTTAACCCGGCTGCAATCGCCACTGACTGACGGCACAACCTATTTGGAATATGTACTTCTGGTTGTATTGCTGCCGATCAATTTGCTCTATATTCGCATCACCCGCGATAGAAAGCTGACCTCGCTGTTTGGCTTGTTATTTTTTGCCGCGTTGGCACTCGAGATTGGCTGGGGCGCGCTGTTAGTGATGCAATATGGTGAATTGGCGACCTGGCTATATCAGCATCCAGTGTTTGTGCGCATTCCCGCCTTTAGCCCACTCCCCCTGCTTTTGATCGTGATGCTGCTGATTGCGCTGTGTATGGCCGCGATACGTGTTTTACATAAAAACAGTGTCGACGATCATGCCACCTTTATCGCGCTCACCTGTACATCGGTCACGGTGATCTTTTTTGATATGGCCTATGTGTCATCGTTTAGTTTTGCCATTGCCGGCTTGCTCCTCATTGCCAACCAAGTCGCGTTTAGTCATCAATTAGCCTTTTTAGACGGTTTAACCGCCATTCCAAGTCGTCGGGCACTGCAAGATGAGTTAAAGCACCTCGGTCGCCGTTACACTATCGCCATGCTCGATGTGGATCACTTTAAGCGCTTCAATGATACCTATGGCCATGAAACCGGTGACGATGTATTAAAACTGGTGGGGAGTTTGCTATCACAATGCGAAGGTGGCGCAACCGCTTTCCGCTATGGCGGGGAAGAATTTACCCTTTTATTCAAGGGGAAAACCACCGATCAATGCCTGCCTTTTCTTGACGCATTACGAGAGGATATCGCCCAGTACCCGTTGGTACTTCGTGAAGAAAACCGCCCTACCAACCCGAATGAAGGCAAGCAAAAACGAGGGCAGAAAAAAGACACCGCAACCGTTCATGTGACTGTCAGTATCGGCTTCGCCGATGCCTCGCAAGCCTGCCAACCGGATGAAGTGTTGCAACTGGCCGATCAAGCACTGTATAAAGCTAAACAGGCGGGAAGAAACTGTATTCGAGGAAGCGAATGATAAAGCTGGGGTTAGTGTGTACCTTCATCCTGTTGCTAAGCGCATGTAGCAGCTCACCATCTGATCCGGACTCAAGCACAACGCCCGTCTCCTCGGTTCCCTCACACTCCGCAAGCAGCCAAGCATTGCACTACGCACTGACGCAGCACTATCAGCAATGGCAAGGCACGCCTTATCGTTGGGGAGGTACCTCACGCCAAGGCATCGATTGCTCGGCCTATACCCAGCGCGTTTATCGTGATGCGCTATCCACGCCCTTACCGCGCACAACTCATGGCCAAGCAAAGGGCGGCTATCCGGTTGATTATAAGGATGCCCAATTGGGTGATTTGGTTTTCTTCCACATTCGCCCCGGCTTGCGCCATGTTGGTATCTATCTCGGCAACCAGCAATTTATGCATGCGTCTACGTCACAAGGAGTGACAGTGTCACGCCTTGATAATCCATATTGGCAAGCACGCTTCTGGCAATTCCGTCGTTATTTCTGAGGCGAGGCTTTTACCGACTCAGCCAGTTCGCAACAGGGTTGATAACGCGGACAAGTGACGACATGATCATTGACCATGCCAAGCGCTTGCATCAGCGAATAACAAATGGTCTCGCCCACAAATTTAAACCCACGCTTTTTCAAAAAGCGACTCATGGCACGGGACTCGTCGGTCGCGGTGGCGACATCGGCATCCGATTGGTGGTGGTTCACGATCGGTACACCGCCAGTAAACTGCCACAGCGCCTTCGCCAAGGATCCATACTCTTCCACCAGCGTCACCGCCGCTTTTGCATTGGTAAACACAGACGCCACTTTCAAGCGATTACGGACAATCTCGTGGTTGGCCATGATCTCAGCAATATTCGGCTCAGCCACGTTTGCCAGTTGATAGAAATCGAAATCAGAAAAAGCGGCTCGATACGCGGAACGCTTTTCTAAAATCAGCCGCCAACTTAATCCTGCTTGCGCGCCCTCTAAACAAATGAACTCAAAGATCGCTTGATCATCAAATGTCGGCACGCCCCACTCGGTATCGTGATAATGCTGCTCCGACTCACTCTGTTGTGCCCATTGGCAAGGTTCCATGACAATTTCCCTCAAAGTTGGTTGCATGATGGTAATGCATTTGTTCCGATTGTCCGCGATTTTGTTGTTCATGCCACGAAATCAGCGAGTTAACTCGGTATAAATCTGTCGATTTCGTTAACATGTCGCTATCTTTGATCGCTACAAGTCCATGAAACGTAACATACTCGTTGTTGTCAGAGTGCATTCACTCTCAGTGGTAACCATAAAGGAAAACACGTGACAAAAAAGCATATTCTTATCACAGGGGCAGGACAACGGATCGGCTACGCGCTTGCTTGTCACTTTCTTGCGCAAGGGCATCAAGTCACTGTGTCGTATCGGACACCGCGTCCTCAAGTGAGTGAGCTTATCGAGCGAGGCGCTCATTGTATTCAGGCGGACTTTTCTACCGATGCCGGCATCCATGCATTTATCCAAGCCATTGACGCGCACAATCCGGTGTTTGATTGTTTAATCCACAATGCCTCATCGTGGGACAGTGAAAAACAAAGCCAAGATTTCGCGGCTTTGTTTGACAGCATGATGCAAATCCACGCTAAAACGCCTTATCTGATCAATATGGCGGCAACCCGATGGATGAATAGCGGCGACATTATTCACCTGACCGATTACGTGGCCCACAAAGGCAGCGCAAAACACCTTGCCTATGCCGCAAGTAAAGCCGCGCTTGAAAACCTCACCCTATCGTTTGCCCAACAACTCGCCCCCGACATCAAAGTAAACAGTATTTCCCCCGCGCTTATCATGTTCAACGACGGCGATGACGATGCCTACCGTGAGAAAGCGCGCAAAAAATCGATTTTGGGCACAGTGCCCGGCGAGCAGGAAGTGATCAACGCCTGCGACTTTATTCTTGCCAGTCAGCATATGACGGGCCAATCCCTTAAACTCGATGGCGGACGCCATTTAGCGTAATTGCCTAACTGGAAAGCACAATGATGAATGACGCTGTGATCAAAATTACCAACCTACGTTTGCGTACATATATCGGCTTTAACCCCGAAGAGCAGGAAAAGAAGCAAGATGTGGTGATTAACGTAGAAATTCACTATCCCGGCCACAAAGCCAGCCAAGAGGATAATGTTGACGACGCACTGAACTATAAAGTGATCACCAAAGCGATTATCGACTATGTTGAGAATGGCCGCTTTTTGTTGTTGGAAAAACTGGTCGCCGGCGTGCTCGACATTGCACGCGATCACCACTGGGTGCGTTACGCCCAAGTGACTATTGATAAGCCGCATGCGTTAAGGTTTGCCGACTCCGTCTCACTGAGCCTCAGTTGGACAGAGCGCGATTCGTAACCGCGTAAAGAGTTCGTTAGAATAATTCGAACATCTTGTTCAAGGTAACTTGGTTCTGAATCCCATTTTACCTTATATACTGTGTTGGAATTGTTATTAGGACAGGGACTATGACAGCGAAAACGAGTTACGATCCTGTAATGCGGGTGCTGCACTGGCTTTCTACTCTGGTCATTATCGGCTTGTTTGCCGTGGGCCTGTGGATGGTCGACCTTAGCTATTACAGCAGTTGGTATCAAACCGCCCCACATTGGCATAAGTCCATTGGGATCTTGCTCGCTGGCGCCACCATACTGCGCTTAGGGTGGAAAATGACTCATACAATGCCTAAGGTTGAGGGCAAAGCGTGGGAACGCAAAGCAGCGACCGCAGCACACCACACGATTTACTTGCTCCTCGCAGTACTGTTTGTGTCTGGGTATTTAATTTCTACCTCAGATGGCCGAGGTATCGACGTGTTCACTTGGTTTACCGTGCCAAGTGCAGGGGAGCTTTTCCCTAATCAGTCGGATATCGCAGGTGACGTACACTATTATGTTGCCATTACCCTGATTGCCTTAGCCGTTATTCACACACTGGCTGCATTAAAGCACCATTTTATCGACAAAGACAATACGTTACGGAAGATGATCGGAGGAAACCCGAAATGAAAAAACTCATGTTAGCCATGGGAATTAGCGCCGCGACACTCTTATCTGGGCCTGCATTGGCAGACACTTATATGATTGACACCAAGGGCGCACATGCCTCTGTCAACTTCAAAGTGCCTCATCTAGGTTACAGCTTTACCAAAGGTCGCTTTAACAAATTCGATGGTCAGTTTGAATTTGATCCCAACAACATTGGTGCGTCTAGCGTAACAGTGACCGTCGATACCACCAGCTTGGACTCTAACCATGCCGAGCGCGACAAGCACATTCGTAGTGCAGATTTTCTCAACGCGAGCAAGTTTGGCCAAGCCACTTTCAAGAGCACCAAGGTCACAGATAACGGCGATGGTTCGATGACCATTGCAGGCGACCTCACCTTACACGGGCAAACCAAGCCGATTGAGATTGACGCTGAATTGGTTGGCCACGGCGATGACCCTTGGGGTAACTACCGCGCAGGCTTTATGGGCAACACTCGCCTCGAGCTCGCTGATTTCGGCATTGCCACTATGGGCCCAGCCACATATGTCGATATGGAGCTGCACGTAGAGGGTATCCGCCAATAAGAGGGCAATCTTTCTCTCCCTCAAATCCATACGCCCCGGCACCTGCTGGGGCGTTTATTATCGATCTCTAAAACATTCACTATACTGATGAAAAACGACGCCTTAGTCTGGCGATGATATCCATTGATCGATAAGGATACCTATCTATGAGGCTCATCTCTTTTAAGCGTTTTTTCCTCGTATTTACTTTCTGTGTTTTCACCCTCCCGGCGTACGGGAAGATGAAAATTATTACCGCAGTCAACGACGCTTGGCCTCCTTACGTCACTCGAGATACAGCTAGACCTGGCTTTTCTGTTGAAGTAGTGACCGCTGCCCTTTCTACCCAAGGCTATGATACCAAATTCTTACTCTTCCCTTGGGCGCGCGGCTTGTACGAAGTGAGAAATGGGCGGATCGATCTCCTCACCACCACATGGTACACAGACGCACGCAGTGAATTCCTACTATTTAGTCAGCCCTATTTCGCCACCAATATCGATATCATGATGCGAAAAGATACCTTTTTTGACTTCAAAGGCCCCAAAAGCCTTACTGGCAAACGTATCGCCAGCGTACGCGACTACGGCTATGATTCATGGTTTTTAGATGCAGATTATTTTCAACGAGTAGAAACCACCTCGCTAAGTTCGAGCTTACAAATGCTCGCTGCCGGTCGGGTTGATATGGCAGTGGGCAATCGCTTTGTGATGCAACACGAGCTCGAACCCTTAAACCTAAATACCGATGATTTTCACTTTTCCCCCACTCCGATGATCAAACAGCACATCCATGTCACCGCCGGCAAGGCCAACCCTAAGGCGCAAGAATATATTCAAGCCTTTAACCGCGGGTTAGAAATAATCAAACGGAATGGCACCTTTGACGATTTGAAGCAAAAATATGGGCTGCTCTTACCAGACGATACCACTGCAGAGTGAAACCCTATCGTCATAGTTGCTCGTTAGGATGCCTATCAATGTCTCATTACATCAGTTTGGCTATGACTTCTCCGATTAACATTGCATTCTTCGACTTAGACGAAACACTGATTGCCACCGACACCAAACAAGCGTGGCTGGAATACCTTTGTCAGTGCGGCCTTGCCCCGCAAAACGTGGTCGACCAAGAAAAGCGGGCGTATCTGGATTTTAAAAAAGGCCGCATCAACCTTGAGCAATATATGCAAGTGCAGTTGAGCCCAATCAAAGGAAAATCCACTCAAACCGTGGCTGCATGGGCGACCGACTTTATCGATCGGCGCGTCGCCCCTGTGGTGGTGCCACAAGCGTTAGAGCGCATCGAGTGGCATCGCAACCGTGGCGATCATTGTGTGTTGGTATCAAATACCGCCGCACACTTGGCAAGGCCGATTGGCGAACTACTCAAACTCGATACCGTGATTGCGATTGAGCTTGAAACATTGAATGGCGTGTATACAGGCAGCATATCCCATTGCGTGCGTGATTTTCGTGGCAAGCATGACTACATGCAGGCATGGCTATCTGATCGTCATGACACGGTCGGCCACACATACGGTTACAGTGATTCGCACTGGGATGTCCCCTTGCTTGAGCAAGTCGACAGCGCCTTTGCGGTTAACCCTGACCCGCACTTAAGCCTACACGCCCAAGAAAAAGATTGGACCATTATGGAATGGGCTCGCTACGACACCATTCGTGATTAGTAAAAGATCACAGGAAGCGTGACGACAGGGCACCTCATGTGCCCTTTTTAATAACACTTACTTGAGAATGATTATCATAACCGTTATCTTTAGCGTATGATCGGCTGGCGACCTCACGCCGTAGTCACACGCATAATGAACGAGATTAACGCTTATGAGAAAACACCTGCTAATTATTGCGGCGCTCTTGCTCTCTCCGATGGCGCACGCCGACCAATTAAAACACGCGGACAAGCTAAAAGTGGTAACCAGCTTTACCATTTTGGCTGATATGGCCGCCAACGTAGCGGGCGAGCATGCCGAGGTAGTGTCGCTTACTAAACCCGGCGCGGAAATTCACAATTACCAACCCACTCCGGGTGATATTCTGCGTGCACAAGGTGCGGATGTGGTGATGTGGAACGGATTAGGCTTAGAGCGCTGGTTCGAACGTTTTTTCCAGCACATTGATAAGGTGCCGAATGTGATCTTATCTGACGGGGTGGAGCCGATTGTGATTGCCTCGGGCCCGTATCGTGGCAAACCTAATCCACACGCGTGGATGTCGCCCTCTGATGCAATGCGATACGTTGATAACATCGAGCAAGCCCTGATTAAGTACGACCCTGCCAACCAAACGCACTACCAAGCCAATGCCAAAGCCTACAAGGCACAAATTCAAGCCGTGTTCGCGCGTGCGCAAGATGCCTTATCCGCAGTCCCCGAATCCCAGCGTTGGCTAGTAAGCAGCGAAGGCGCTTTCTCTTATCTGGCGCGTGATTTAAACCTCAACGAAGCCTATTTATGGCCGATAAACGCCGAGCGTCAGGGCACACCGCAACAAGTGCGCGCGCTGATTGATACCGTGCGAGAACACCAAGTGCGAGCTGTCTTCTCCGAAAGTACAGTGTCCGATGCGCCCGCTAAACAGGTCGCCGCGGAAACCGACGCGCACTATGGCGGCATTTTATATGTTGATTCGCTCAGCAGCGCTGACGGACCCGTGCCTGACTATCTATCCTTACTGACAGTGACCACAGAAACCGTCTTAGCGGGGTTGCGCCATGACGCACTATGATTTAACCGACGACACGCCCAGTGTGTTAGATGTCAACGAGGTACGTGTCGTCTATCGAAACGGCTTGTGTGCGCTTGAGCACGCCAGTTTCTCGCTGCCCGCGCAAACCATCACTGCCTTGGTGGGTGCCAATGGCAGCGGCAAATCCACCTTGTTTAAAGCCATCATGGGGTTTGTGAATCCCGGCAGTGGCAGCATTGCGGTCAACGGCACCCCCATTAAGCAAGCGCAAAAAGCAGGCTTGGTCGCTTATGTCCCTCAATCCGAAGAGATCGACTGGTCGTTCCCGGTGTTAGTGGAAGATGTAGTAATGATGGGCCGCTACGGCAAGATGTCATTTATGCGCCGCCCCAAAGCGGCGGATCATCAAGCGGTAGATGAGGCCTTGGCCCGGGTTGATATGAGTGCATTTCGCCAGCGCCAAATTGGCGAACTGTCTGGCGGACAGAAAAAACGCGTTTTTCTCGCCCGCGCCTTGGCTCAGCACAGCCCGCTGATTTTACTGGATGAGCCCTTTACTGGCGTGGATGTGACCAGTGAAGAGTCGATTATGCGTTTGCTGCTCGAGCTCAAAGACGAAGGCAAAACCATTTTAATTGCCACCCATAACCTCGGTACCGTACCCGACTTCTGCGATCGTACCGTGTTGGTCAATCGCGCGGTGGTGGCAGGCGGACGCACCGAACATGTGTTTACTACCGAGAACCTCAGTGCCATTTTTGGTGGCAAACTGCGCCAGTATGTGATGCCCAGCGATCAGCTCCACCAAGACGCCGATCCGCGCGAGCTATCGGTGATTTCCGACGACGAGCGGCCCTTGGTGGTGTATGGCAAGCGCGAACAAAGCGCACAGGAGCGGCACGAATGAGCTTACTCGATCCCCTCGCCTATCAATACATGCAAAAAGCATTGCTGGTCACCACCTTGATTGGCGGCGTGTGCGGCTTGCTCTCGGCCTTTTTGATGCTCAAAGGCTGGTCGCTGATGGGCGATGCCCTCTCCCATGCGATTGTACCGGGCGTTGCCGGCGCTTATATGCTAGGCCTGCCCTTTTCGCTCGGTGCCTTTGTTGCTGGCGGCATGGCCGCGAGCGTGATGCTGTTTTTGCATCAACGTAGCCACATCAAACAAGATGCGATCATCGGTTTGATTTTTTCGAGCTTTTTCGCCTTCGGCCTCTTTCTGGTCTCGATTTCGCCCGTCGCGGTCGATATTCAACAAATTATGCTGGGTAATTTGCTCGCCATTGCCCCACTCGATGCGGTGCAAATGCTGATCATTGCCTTGGTGAGCCTCACCGTACTGGCGGTGAAATGGCGTGATTTTATGCTGACCTTTTTCGATGAAAGCCACGCCCGCTGCATTGGCTTACCCGTGGTGGGGCTTAAAGTGCTGTTTTTTGCGCTGCTCAGCGCCTGCACCATGGCGGCACTTAAAAGTGTCGGTGCCTTTTTGGTGATTTGCTTGGTGATCGCCCCCGGCGCCACCGCCTATTTATTGAGTGATCGCTTCGGACCCGTGTTGGTGCTAAGCGGTGTCATCGGCACACTCACCTCACTATTTGGGGTGTACATCAGCTATTTCGCCAACCTTAACGCCGGCGCACTGATTGTGCTGGCCCAAGTGGGACTCTTCCTAGCCGCCTTTGTGTTTGGCCCTAAACACGGTTTACTCGCGCGGCGCGCCAAACGTCAGGAGGCACTGCAATGAATCCGTATCAACTGACTTTTATGCAAGATGCACTGCTGATGGCCGTCTTAGTGGCACTGCCCTGCGCGCTGCTTTCTTGCTATTTAGTATTAAAAGGCTGGTCGTTAATTGGCGATGCAGTAGCTCACGCGGTGCTGCCGGGATTGGTGTTAGCAAACTTATTTGGCCTGCCGCTGATTGTTGGCGCCTTTGCCGCCGGCTCCGCATGCGCCACCAGTGTGCATTGGCTCAAACAAAATAGTCGTGTGAAAGAAGACACCTTGCTGGGGATTGTATTTTCTGGCTTTTTCGCGCTGGGGCTGATTTTGCAAGGCCAGTTCCCGTCTGATTTGCACCTTGATCATATTCTATTTGGCAACCTGTTGGGAATTAACCACCAACAGCTGCTCACCGCCGCCATTACCGGCTTAGTCGTGCTTGCGCTCGTGCTGCTTAAAGGGCGAGATTTAATGCTGCTATCGTTCGACCCTGCACAAGCCAGCGTGCTCGGGCTCCCCGTACAAAAGCTTCACTGGCTTCTGCTTTCAGTAATGATTGCCACCATTGTGGCGGGCTTACATGCCGTGGGGATTATCTTAGTGGTAGCGATGTTGATTGCACCGGGCGTCACCGCCTTTATGCTCAGCAAACAATTTAGCCGCATGCTATGGATTGCCTGTGCCATTGCTTTGGTCACCGCCGTGAGCGGCGTCACCCTGTCGTTTTACCTCGACAGCGCACCCGGTCCGACCATTGTATTGCTCCTCACCGGCTGTTTTGTGGTGACCTTTGCTTGGCAGCAATATCAAATCCACCGCAACCAACAACGCCCGCAGCCGACGCGCCAAACCACAAAAGCAACGCGCTCTGCCACCACCCATTCGGCGCAATCACACTGATCGGCATCGACGAACATAGCGACGTTTAAACCTCAGCAGTGCGCGAGACGGAGGCATAGCCCCAATCGCGCACAGCCCCACCAACCCGACTCGCCCCTTGTGTTCTAACCAACTTCTTGCACCCACCTCACAAAACATGGCTTACCTAACACTTTGGACAATAGCGTACGAAAACCAAAACAGCCCTTGATACACTAATCCCAAATCTGCCAACTCAATGGTGTGTTAGGTGCCGACAACTGATCGGCGGTAGCATGGCTAAACACTGGATGGTTAACCAGCTTATCGGGCAGATACACGCAAAACGTGCGCGGTTATCCGTGATAGATTCACACTATCCCAGAATGGATGAAAAAARGAGCCTATTAGTCATGTGTTTACAGGTTCACGCTTGGGGATAGTGTGAATTCCTGAGTAGAGATAGGCGGCATGCACACTTTCGCGGAAAAGGAATATGCATGATAAGCGATAGATTCTTTTTATAACAACTAGTTAGTAAGATAATAGTGCGTATAACGGTTTTGGTAAATCGCATATGCGTACTAATGCAATGTTATGTTCTTGGAGGAAATTGTGGGCTATCAGAGGGATAGGGTAACTTTCAGAGTTTTCCATAAACTGGCTTTAACTATTTACAAATGCCTAAAATTTAAGGTGTTAGGCAAAACAGAAAAGCTAGAGTGGCAGCAAATTTTAGTAGCCGATTGTTTACGTATTATAGGGTTTTGTAGTTTGGCCTATTGGCTAGCTTCCAAAGTTCAAATGTCGACATCTAGTGATAAGCACAAGTTTTGGTCTACTCATATTTTGGGTATTGCGTCACAATACGCAGGTGATATGGGTGGTGCTGAAAGAGCATACTTACAAAGCCAAGATTACGGTTGTGAGCTTTCTTTGAGTTTTAGTTTACAACATTTGGGTAAATTAAACGTGGAGCTTGGTAACTATGAACTCGCTGAAAAGCAGTTTATTGAAGCATTGGCTATTCGAACGAAACTGAAGCGTACAGACTTAATAGATTCGACCAACCGAGCAATACAAGGGTTACAAAAGCTACGAACATAACAAACGAGTATGTCGTCAATCCTAAATTTTAGCGAGATTTTTATCCCACATCACGCCGTCTCTGAGCATCGAATTTAAGATCACCACCATCTTACGCACACAGGCAATAATGGCGACTTTTTTCGGCTTTCCGGCGGCGACCAATCGGGTATACGTAGCTTTAAAAACAGGGTTACATTGCATCGCAGACATCATCGCCATATACAACACGGTACGAACTTGAGCACGCCCACCTTGAATCACCCGTTTGCCTTTATATCGCCCACTTTCTTTTGTCACGGGTGCAACACCAATGAGAGATGCCGCTTGTTTGTTGGTTATATAGCCTAGCTCAGGGACGTTACTGATGATAGATGCTGCTGCCAATGCTGCCAATGCCAGGCACGCTCTGTAAGAGCGCATTTTTAGTCTGATATTCAGGACAGGCTTCAATCAACTACACCAGTCTTTTTCTCGTTCCCACGCTCCCGCGTGGGAATGCATATCTAGTTATCATTCAGACACTGAATGTTCCATAACCTGAGTAAAATCACGCCACCTAGAGTATTGAACCGGCTTGTTCGCTAAAGATATTGACGCTGTCCGCGAGTGTTAGAACAGAGATCAAGTGCAGTTCGGTGATCTTTTGACGAATCCTGCCCATAATTCAAAATCCATATACATTCCCACGCTGGAGCGTGGGAACGAGTTAAACGCGCAATGATCTTATTGGCTGTTTCAATTGGTATGGCTGTTTGGTGTGCCATCAATCGCCTCCGGGATTTTCGTGCTACCACGCAAATTGCACGTTGCCGCTACAAAAATGATCCAGTAAGTTCCTGTGACCGTCAAGAAACCAAAGCGCTGGGAAACTTATCGTGGCGTTTGTTTTGGTAGCAGGCTGTTTTTATTTGGTATTGGTGCAGGTGGGATAGCCATTACGATTATCGTACAAATGTGATCATAGCCAATGCCCATTAACACAGAATCAACTCCAACTCCTTGCTCAAAACGGTTAATTGAACTATTTTTTGTACGTTACTTTGTACCACTTGAGGTTCAATATGAGTCGTATTCATTTCGATCAAGATATTCAGCCGTTATCTGAATTTCGTGCAGGTGTGGCTTCTTACATCAAACAAATCAATGAGACTCGCCGTCCATTGGTCATCACACAGCATGGCAAAGGCGTAGCTGTTGTTCTCGATGTTTCAGAGTATGAAGCAATGCAAGAGAAGATCGAGTTACTGGAAGAAATGCGTACAGCTGAAGCTCAATTAGCTTCAGGCCTTGGTGTTTCAAATGATGATGCTCGTGCTCAAGTACTGGGGCGCATTAAGAAATGAAAGTAGTTTAGTCTCCATTAGCGCTTCAGAAATTAGGCGATGCAGCGGAATTTATATCTTTGGATAATCCACCTGCGGCGGAAAGTGGGTAAACGAAGTTTTTGACAAAACTGAACTACTTGGAAGTATGCCTGAAATGGGGCGCTTTGTTCCTGAACTGCCCAATACTAACTATCGTGAAATAATTTTTGGTCACTATCGTATTATCTATAGCTTAAGCCATGAGATCCGCGTACTCACAGTTCGTAATTGTCGTCAAATGTTGTCGGAAGATGACGTGTAAAACTGTGTTATAACGAGTATGTCTTCAATCACTAAATTTTGGCGAGTTTTTCGTCCCACCTCACGCCATCTCTGAGTATCGAATTTAAGATCCCCACCATATTGCGTACTAAGAGGCGTTGTAGATCAAAATGCTGAGTCTATCGATGCACCTCTGTCGACTGGCACAATTTCATCCAAGCCTCGGCGGTGCGTGAGACATAGCGCTCACCGTACCAGACTAAGCCGAGTTGCCATTCAATCGCTGGGCTTATCGGCTTCACTAGTAATAACTCACTGTCTTCCAAGCTGGCGCTGAGGCGCTGGCATAGAGGTGCGGGTAGAAACGCTACCCCCGCACCACTTTTCACTAAGGCGGCTAAAAAGTCCCACTGACTGCTACGCGCGGCAATGGTTGGCTGATAACCATGCTCTTCACAGCGGGCGATAATCCGATCGCTTAAGGTAAATTCAGCGCTATATAGATAAAACGGCTCGTCTTTCACTGCCTGCCACGTCAGGCTTTTTTGCTCGCGCCACGCGGCTTGGTTAGGCAGCACTGCATAAATGGGGTGAGTTTGTAAGGGTAAGCTTTGCAAGCACTCAGGCTGGGTGTCGGTGAGCATGGTGATTGCTACATCAATCTCGCCATTGATCAGCGCTTGTTCGGTGCGCCGCCCACCGTATTCGACAATACTGAGCGCCACGTTTGGGTACCGTTGACGGTATTCACGCAACACATTGGCATACAGCGGCCCTATCATCGGCGGCATCCCCAACCTGAGTTGGCCGCGCGCCAGTTGGTTGAGATCGTCGAGTTCGGTATTTAGCTGCTCGAACTCAGCAATAATGCTCTGCGCACGCTGATACACCACCTCACCAGCATCGGTTAACCAAAGCCGCCTTCCCTCTCGGTGCAACAACGGCTGACCCACATCTTGCTCAAGGTTACGCACCATTTTACTGATTGTCGGTTGCGTCACATGCAACGACGCCGAGGCGGCGGTAAAGCTCTGCTTTTCCACCAAAGCAATAAAATAGCGCAACGCACGAATATCCATAAACGGCCCTTAAAAGCTGTGTGTTAATCATGCCATTTTGGCATAGTTTAAATAAAAAAAAGTCACTTTATTCACTCTCTGCCAAGACGTAAACTATGAGCCATCTCACAGATTCTTGGCTCGCCTTCGATGCAATTGATTAAAAACGCCTTACTTACCTTACTGCAAGTCTTTGTCTTAGCAGGCATTTGGTTTTTGTCTGATTGGTTGGTCACAACCTTTGCTATTCCACTACCGGCTAACCTCACCGGTATGTTGCTGTTGTTAGGTGCATTAATGTTGAAAATTGTCCGTGCCGATTGGTTGCGCCGCGGGGCAGCGTGGCTGTTAGCCGAGATGTTGCTGTTTTTTGTGCCGGCGGTGGTGGCGGTGGTCAACTACCAAGATTTATTGCTGCAAGAAGGCGGTAAGATCATGGTTGTACTGATTTTAAGTACCGCGATGGTAATTGCGTCAACCGCTTGGGTGGTCGATAAGGTGTATCGTTTTGAGGTTAAAATGGCGCGCCGCCGCAGTAACCATCACCACACGCATCATCCTGATTTAAAACCGGAGTGCTAAGCCATGATGTCTGCTTTACCTACTTGGCTTCACGCCTCGTTATTAAGCGTTACCTGCTTTTTAATGACCCTTGGCTTTTATTACATGAGTAAATGGCTGTATCGCCGTCATCCCTCGATTATGGTGATGCCATTGTTGCTCGCGCCCTTGCTGATTGTCGCGGTGGTAGTCGGGTTTAATATTCCGTATCAAGACTACATGGCGCAATCATACTGGCTGCTGTGGCTGCTGGGTCCGGCGACTGTGGCGTTTGCGATCCCTGTGTATGATAACCGCGCGCTCATCCGCCGCCATTGGTTATCGCTATCGATAGGCGTCACAGTGTCTGTGCTGGTCGCGATTACCAGTACTGTGGTGCTAGCGCGGGTGTTTGAGCTATCTGAACTGCTGCAACGCAGTTTGGCGATGCGCTCAATCACCACCCCTTTTGCCGTCGAAGCCACCAAAGCGATTGGCGGGCAAAGCGATCTCACCGCCCTGTTTGTGGTTCTCACTGGGGTGATTGGCATGGCGATTGGTGAAAGTATTTTAACCGTGATTGCGATTCGCTCACGCTTAGGCCGCGGCGCAAGCTTGGGGGCGTCAGCACACGGAGCGGGCACTGCTAAAGCTTATCAAATAGGCCATGCCGAAGGGGTGGTGTCGAGTGTGGTAATGATGATTGCGGGCATGGTCACTGTGTTGCTTGCGCCTGTGTTAGGTCAGCTGCTTTGGTAGGTGATCGCTAAGGGCTTTTCTGCGCTACGTTATCTGTAACAACAGAAAAGTGGGAGAGGATGAAAGTTTCTGCTTGATGCGCAGGTCTTTATCCTCACCAACCCTAATAACGAGGCGATCATGAAACAGCACAAATCAATGTGGCGAGTTATCGCGTTCACAGCGTTCAGTTTGCTATCGATAGCAAGTTATGCAGCGGTGAAAGACACTGCCACCACATCACAAGGCTACCAAAAGGCGACCCTTGCCGGCGGCTGCTTTTGGTGTACGGAAGCTGATCTTGAAAAACTCGACGGCGTGATTGATGTAGTATCTGGCTACTCAGGCGGTGAGCTTGAAAATCCCACCTATAAAGAGGTCTCGTCCGGCACCAGTGGCCACATTGAGGTGATTGATGTCACCTATGATCCAAAAATCGTGGATTACGAACAGGTGCTCGATCAGTTTTTCCGTCATATCGACCCCACCGATGACCAAGGCTCGTTCGTTGACCGTGGCCCGCAATATCGTCCCGCGATCTTTTATCGCTCTGAAACACAAAAACAAATTGCCGCGGATTTTATGGCGGAAATTGAAGCGTTAGGCGTGTTCAAAAAGCCGCTGAAAACCGAGCTGATCCCGTTCGAGAAATTCTGGCCAGCAGAAAGCTATCATCAGGATTACTACAAAAACCACAGCATTCGCTATAGCTACTACCGCTATGCCTCAGGGCGTGACCAGTATCTGGACGAGATTTTTGGTGACGATCGCAAAGACAATCCGGTCACCTTGCGTGAGATGATTAATGCGCAAAAAGCGGAAGAGATGACAGCAACGAACACCCGATACTCGCGCCCCTCGGATGAAAAAATTCGCGCGATGTTGTCAGATATTGAGTATGAAGTCACTCAAGAAGACGGCACTGAACCCGCGTTCCGCAATCGATATTGGGACAACAAGCAAGCCGGGATTTATGTAGATATTGTTTCGGGTGAGCCGCTGTTCTCCTCCACCCATAAGTACAAATCCGGCACCGGCTGGCCGAGCTTCACACAGCCCATCAATGAGCAGTATGTGGTTACCAAACCGGATAACTCCCTGTTCTACACGCGCACCGAGGTCCGTAGCAAGGTTGCCGATTCGCACCTTGGCCATGTGTTTGAAGATGGCCCCGCCCCCACCGGCTTGCGCTATTGCATGAACTCAGCCGCGATGCGCTTTGTGCCGGTCGATAAAATGGCCAAAGCGGGCTATGAGGATTATCTTTATCTGTTTGATAATCAGTAAAATTAACGCTAAAACAAACAACGCCCCAGCGAGTTCTCACTGGGGCGTTATTTATATGTGAATGATTAAGCGATCAGTTATCCGGTTTTTGTTCAGGCGGCGTTTGACCGAATTTTTCAAAAATGGCACTGACTTCACCTGACGCTACCATTTGCTGAATGGTGCGCTCGAACTCAGGGAAATAATTCGCCACCGGTGATTTTTTCGGGATGCTGATATAGCGTCCGTTATAAAAACGGTCCACAAAATTGGCCTGAGTGAACGCGCTCACCGCAGTGAATTTATCAATATCGTGGCTCGACGATGTCACCGCCACATCAATACGCCCGTTTTCCAGCACTTTAATGATTTGTTCCGTATCGTTGTAATAGCGACGCTTGAGATCCTCGGTATTGTTAAACAAATCGGAGTAGAAGCTATCACGCAGTGCGCCAATCCGATACTGCTTGAGCTCTTCAAAACTATTGATTTGCTGGCTAATGTTTGGGCCGATGATATAAAACACTTCACGAATGCTGTAGCCATAAGGAACGGCATTCAGAAAAGCCTCTCGCTCGTTGTTCATCGAATGACGCGGAATAATATCAACTTCCCCGACTTCGGCGACGTTAATCGTTCTTGCCCACGGTACCGTTGACCAATCGACGGTATGGCCCATTTTCTCAATCGCGACAGTAATGATTTCAGCCACTGGCCCATCGCATCCCGTTTCGGTAGGGATCAACTCAGGAGCACGATCACGACAATGTGCTCTAAAGGTATCAGCGGTTGCCGGTACCGCGACAAGTATCAGTGCTAAAAGTAAGTGTTTCATTGTCTACCCTAACTGTGAACAATACTCACTAAGCGTAGCGAGGCCTTTGCCAACTCGCTCATTTTTTAACCATCAATCACGACAAACACAAAGGTGACCCCTGTCGGTGTTTGCGGTAAAGTCCTTTTATCTCAGGCATATCACATCAATAGGGACATGGCATGCACACCATCTTAATTACTGGATTTGAACCGTTCGGCGGCGAGAGTGACAACCCGTCTTGGCAAGTGGCAAAAGCATTAGAAGGCTGGCAACCTAATGAAGAGTGCATCGTTAAAGCCGTGCGCCTGCCCTGCACCTTTGAAGACAGCTTATCGACGTTACACAGCGCGCTAGAATCGCTCAGTCCGGTGTTGGTGATTGCTCTTGGCCAAGCCGGTGGTCGCGCTGAGATAAGCTTGGAGAAGGTAGCGATCAATTATCAGGACGCGCCTATTCCCGACAACGCCGGTAAGCAGCCGCATGGTACGCCGGTGGTGCCATCTGGGCCCAATGCCTATTTTTCTACCTTGCCGATCAACCGTTTAGTGAACGCATTAAACGAAGCGCATCATCCAGCCAGTGTTTCTTACACCGCGGGCACCTTTGTGTGTAATCACGTGTTTTATGGCTTAATGCATGCGCTGGCTCATCACACCGAGGTACGCGCCGGCTTTATTCATATTCCCTACAGCCCAGCACAAGCGTGCAAACACCGCGCCCCGAGCATGCCGGTAAGTGATGTGGTGGCAGCGATGAAGATAGCCATCGAGTTAAGTTTATTGGATGATGATATCACCGCCGTGTGTGAAGGCATGTTGCACTAACGCGCGGTAGATGGCGCTCAGACGATGACGCTCAAACAGTGGCGCTTAGTAGGTGGAGCACAGTGGCGGTTACCGTGCTCCTAACCTAATTGCTTAGAACAGCCACTCAGTGACGAGATCGTTGTCAGTCAGCACGCTATCGAGAAAGGCAAACAAGTGCGCATTCATCGGAGCTGTATCAAAGGCGCGAATGGAGGCAGGGTCTTGAATAAAGCGCTTGTTAGCGGCCTCACCCTCTGGATAGGCGGCTTGCAGTAAGCCTTCAACCGCCAGAGGCGTCAATTCAAGATGGCATTGAAAGCCATACACCCGTGGTCCGTACTTCACGATCTGGCGCGGACAGCCTTCGCTGCTAGCCAATACACGACTATTTGGTGTCAGCCCCGGCATATCATGGTGCCAATGACCCACAATTTCTTGCGGCGCGAAGTGCGGAATGTGCTCGTCGATATGGCCATCTTCGCTTAACTGGATGGGGAAGTAGCCAATCTCGGGCTCAGGACTTTTTTGATACGGTGCGCCCAAGGCTTCACCAATCAGTTGCGCGCCGAGGCAAATCCCTAATACCGCACTGCCTTGTTCGATACACTGCTTAATCAGCGCTTGCTCGCGCTGGCTATCAAAGTGCGGGCATTCAGATTGTGGCGTATCTGGACTTTGCGGCCCGCCGAGTACCACCAGCAGGTCAATGCCTTCACCACTTTCTGGCAACGGCTCGCCCCGATACAAATGACTAGTTGTCACATGATAGGCACGCTCATCACACCAATCTAAAATGGCACCTGGGCCTTCAAACGCCTCGTGAATAACAAGATGGACGCGCATTCCTCACTCCTTGGGATTTGTTTTACGCATGATTGTGCTAAAGCATACTATATTGAGTCGCGGCCTCAAGCCTTGCCCACCACGAGTGGAGGTCTCGCTATAAACGCTTGAGTTAGCAACTGAAACAGCTGTTCGGTTGCCGGCAGTTCACCTAGGTGCGCGGCTAATGGAGTATGCACCTTAGCCTCAATGCGATCAGGGTGACCACAAAGCTGATTACACAGCGATACAGGGGCAACAATATGTTGGCAATCCGCATCAATCAGCAGACACGCTTGCGCCAGCATTACGGTTTGTTTGGCTGAGCCTGCTCCCGTGCCTAAATGCAGAATACGCTGGGCGGTTCCCACCACTTTTTTGCCGGAAATATTGAGGTTGTAGTCACCATCACAATACGAACCGGGCGTGTCGCCCACCGTCGTCACAATGCCTAACTGATGGAAAAAAGACTGTAAAATGGTGCAAAAATACTGGTAAGCCGTCTGAATATGATACGGCGTGTTAGCCGGCCACACCGTCAGATAAGACACGTTGATCACGCCGGGTAGTTGCGGCACCGGCGCCCCGCCTGTTCGGCGGCTCTGTACTTGCCAACCTAACGCTGATAGAGCGCGGCGCAACTCAGGCGTTTGTGGCCATTTTTGGCCCGCCGGCAGTACCAAGGTTTGCGCATCTGGCTGCCAAAGCAGTAATGCCTCGTTAAGTTCGCCCTGCTCTACTCGTTGGATCAGCGCCTGCTCTTTCTCAAATGCAGACGCCACCGACAACGAGGGATAACGCAAAATCGTTTTTTGAGTCGCCATCATGTCCTCGCTATCGTCACGTTCACTGATTGCGCAATTAACCGAATAAGCGCTGCCAAATGCTTGGGTTGCGTTTGTCGTGGTACTCTTCACGCAAAGCATCAATTTGGCGCAGACCTTGTTTTGCTTGGTCGAGATCGCCTTCGCTCAGTGCCGTATCAATCTTATCCAAGGTCACCGCCAATTTATCGAACCCTTCCATAAAGATATCCGCTTTTTCCGGTGGGTAGCTACCTGCTTTGGCTTGCGCGATCAGGGTTTCTAGTTTCGCAACCGGCGCTTGCATGGCTTCGATACTTTGTGCGCTCGCCGCCTCTTTAAAGGTCATTTTCATTTCTTTCATGATCGGCTTGAGCTCAGAGGCCGAGACGTTCAACGACAGCAGCACCGCCACCGCACCCGTGAGTATGACTTTCTTCATTTTTGCTCCATGTGATTGTTTTTTAGTAATAATAATGCGTCTGTATCTTACTCACTTCTCAGGGTATTGCCTAGTATAGAAGCGTAAAACAATGTAAAGCACTTACACATCCCGCATCCGAATGGTATGATTAATTGTAAATGATAATGATTTTAAGTTAGATAATATGAAACAGCCGAACTATCACCTCACTCACGTTATTGATACCCAAACCGTCACACCTAATATGCAACGCTTGACCTTACAAAGCGACGCTTTCGCGGATTTCCCAACGGAGTGTGAAGGCGGCTATATCAAGCTGCTGTTTGATAAAGCGGGAAGCACCGATCTGAGCGGATTAGCAGAAGGCGAGCGCCCTGTGATGCGCACCTACACCATTCGCCGTTTTATGCCTGACCAGCAGCAAATTGAAGTAGATATGGTTCGCCATCAAATCGAGCAAGCCGATTGTGGCTTTGCCGCGCGTTGGGCACTGAATGCCCAAGTAGGTGATACCATTAATATTGCCGGCCCAGGGACGATTGCGCCGATTAATCGCGACGCGGATTGGTTCTTTATGGCGGCCGACATGACTGCATTACCCGCGCTATCAGCCAAGATCAAAACCTTGCCTCGCGATGCCAAAGGTTATGCAGTGATCCAGCTCGATACCGAGGAAGATGCCCAACCACTCGACGCTCCCGCTGGCATGGAGATTATTTGGCTAACCACACCGACATTGGCCGAAACAGTAAAAGCACAGCCTTGGTTAGCAGGGCAAGTGTCCGTGTGGTGTGCCTGTGAATTTGAAAGCATGCGCGCACTGCGCCAATACTTCCGTAACGATCGTGATGTTGAGCGTGAGTTTATCTACATCAGCAGCTATTGGAAAAATGGCGTGACCGAAGAAGGCCACAAAGTGATCAAGCGTGAAGATGCGGAGAACAATCAGTAAGCCTGAGCACCTCGTTTTTATCGATATTGAGCGTGCTTATCGCGTCTCTACCCGTATAAAAAAGCGCCGATAACGGCGCTTTTCTCGTTTCAGAGGGATACCCTTTGATTACTTACCCTGCTTGTCGAGTAAGTCTAAGAAGAAGGCATATTCCAGTGCGTCTTCTTTAATGCGCTTAAAGCGTCCCGATGCGCCGCCGTGGCCGGCTTCCATGTCGGTTTTAAACACCAACGTATGGTTGTCAGTTTTGAACTCACGTAGTTTCGCGACCCATTTCATTGGCTCAAAGTACTGCACTTGTGAGTCATGCAGGCCTGTGGTGACCAACAAGTTGGGGTAATCTTGCGCGGTGACGTTGTCGTATGGTGAATAGCTGAGCATGTATTCATAGTAGGTTTTGTCATTCGGGTTGCCCCACTCGTCATACTCGTTGGTGGTCAGTGGAATCGACTCATCCAACATGGTGGTGACGATATCGACAAACGGCACATGCGCGGCCACCCCTAGATACAACTCTGGTGCTTGGTTGATGATCGCTCCCATTAACAAGCCACCTGCTGAGCCGCCGACGGCAAACACCTTGTCTTTATCGCCATAGCCTTGCGCAGTCAGCGCTTTGGTCACATCAATAAAGTCGTTAAAGGTATTCTTTTTGGTAAGCTTTTTACCATCGTCATACCAAGGGCGACCTAGCATTTCAGAGCCACGGATATGGGCAATAGCAAAGACAAAACCGCGATCTAGCAGGCTTAAACGCGTGGTGGAGAACATGGGATCCATGGTCGCGCCGTAGGAGCCATAGCCGTATTGATAGAGCGGGTTGGTGCCATCTTTTTTGAAGCGATCTTTACGGTACACCAAAGACACAGGCACTTGCGCGCCATCGCGTGCGGTGATCATCAACCGCTCGGAATGGTAGTTGTCCGGATTAAAATCACCCAGCACTTGGTTTTGTTTGAGCATTTCACGCTCGCCCGACGCCAAGTCAAACTCGTAATACGTGCCCGGCGTGGTCAAGCTGGTGTAATACACGCGCACCGCGGTGTTATCCATCTCTGCATTGCCGGTCAGGTAAGACGCATAGGCCGAGTCGTTAAACCTCAGCTGATATTCCTCCCCAGTGGTGAGGTTACGCACCGTGGTACGCGGCAAGCCATTTTCGCGCTGCTCGTAGACCAAGTGGTTATCAAATAGCGTAAAATCAACTAACTGCACCTTATCGTTTGGCGCGATCACATCTTGCCATTGGCTGCGATCGTCACGCTCGCTTTGGTGTACCTTCATCAAGCGGAAGTTCACCGCTTGATAGTTGGTATAGATGTAATACCACTCACCACGCTTTGCCACTTCATATTCGATGCCGGTTTCTCGCGGATAAAACACTTGGGCGGTGGCATTCGGATCATTGGCATCCACGAGCGATACGCCGCTGGTTTCAGTGCTGGAGTGCCAAATAAAGATCTGCTCACCGTCTTTGCTTTTACTCAAGCCGGTGTAGTAGCTGGTATCCGTTTCTTCGTAAATTAACGTATCAGCGGATTGTGGGGTGCCCAAACGGTGGCGATACACCTGATACCCCAGCAAGGTTTGCGGGTCTTTTTTGATATAGTAGAAGGCTTGGTTATCGTTCTGCCACACAATACTGCTCGAGGCGCCTTCAATCTTATCATCGAGGTACTCACCGGTAGTGAGGTCTTTGACTTGAATGGTATAAACGCGGCGGCTGAGGGTATCTTCCCCATAGGCTAATAGGTTTTCGTTTGGACTGACGCTGAGTTGGCCAATGCTGTAAAACTCATGCCCTTTCGCGAGCGCATTGACATCCAAAATTACCGTTTTGTCGGTGCCGGCAAAGTCTTTCGCACGCACGTAAGTGCGGTACTCATTATCACCTTCCACTTCACTGGAATAGAAATAACTGCCTTTTTTAACCGGGACCGAGGCATCGTCTTTGACGATACGGCCTTTGATTTCATCGAATAGCTTGGCCTGCATTGGCTCAGTGTGCGCGAGCACCTGATCGGCATAGGCGTTTTCTTGATTAAGATGGGCGATCACGTCAGGATCTTGGCGTGCATCATCACGCATCCAATAGTAGTTATCCACGCGCGTGTCGCCGTGAATGGTCATTTCATGAGGGATTTTTTTCGCGACAGGCGCACTCAGTTCGCCTGGGCTGGAAGCTTTCACGTGTGACTCTCCTTGAAAACTGCACCCTGAGAGCAAAGACACCGCCAGTGCTCCGGTGAGTAAAATGTGTCGGGACATACTTTTCCTTCAGGTTTATTTAGCCATAACAGTAATTTAACAAGCAAGCATCCTATTACTGACCTGAGGGTATTAAGCAAGTTCCAATAAACAATATTCTTTTTATCGTTCGCCAAACGATTGGCTGACGCATCGTTTCTTAATACCAGTCCATATTATAAGCCTAAAACAGCTAATTCTTATCTTTTAGCTATAAAAGGCTAATCATAGCAAAGTAAGGCTTTGTGTGATCACAACGCCCACTAATGTCGTGATCACCACCGACAATAACGAACCAATTAAAACGTATTCGGTTAGGCTGCGATCGGCAGAACGCGTCAGCTCACCAAAGCGGAAAATCGACTTGGCTGCCAGCACAAAACCGACAGCGGTATAGCTGCCAAGCAAGGTAAAGGTCAGGATCAGAATACGCTCTAAATAGCCAATCAACGCCCCCGCAGCCACGAGGCCATGATAATTGTGTTGATGATCAGAGGGTGAGTCCAACGTGACCGTAAAGCGCTGTAACACATGACCAATCAATACTGATGTCGGCTTTAAGATTAATAAATAGCCCGTGCCAATTGCGACGATCTCGCTAAACAGAGGCATCTCGGTCAGTCCAACCCAAGGTGGCTGCGCCACAAAACTCAGGGCAATGAGCCCTAGTACCAAAAGCTGTATGCCTTGGCTCACCGTGAAACGGGCCAGTGATGACTGCGCGACGAGTTGGCCATCAAGCACTGCCACCACACACTTGGTCACCATGCCAACCAGCAATACACCCAATAGCGGCGAAACGTGCTGGGTCCAAAACACCGCAGGCACCAGTAAACATAAACCGTAGAGGAGCGGTGCAACCGCCCAATCCAGTATTCGCGCGCGTGTTGTCGATTTCGCCCACCAATTCGCAGGCTGTAGATAGAAATCATAAATAAGATGGGTCAGTAACAAGGGAACCAGCAAAGAAAGGAAGGCCATCATACTTGCGCCCCCACAGCTTGCTGAAACTCGGCCAACAATGCCTCGATAAGCCCCCAGCCCGCCGCTTTAAGGGACTTACTCACGGTTGCATTCGCGACTCCAAGTGCGGCCGCTAACTCACCGTACGCAAGTGGTTGATCGCGCTGTAATAAAGGCAGCATCATTTCGCATTGACGAGATGTCGCATCGCTGAGTTGCCGGTCAAGATAACGGATCAACAACGCAAATCTGTCTTCAAGATTGGCATTGGCGCAAAAAAAGGCTAGCCGCTGGTTTTTCATTGCTTTTAAGCCGCGGCCAGATAGTACAAACGCTTGTCCCATTGACTCTGACACCGCCTCACGCAAATCCGCTTGCTCGGCAATCGCAAAGCTGATGCGACAATCAAACGGTTTTCCCAGTGCTTTGATGGCGACACGATACATGACGACATAGTGAAGCGCGTTCGCTACATCATGGATCACAGATTGAAACTCATCACCGCGTATAATGCTGTGCTGATTAGCGCAATGCGCTCGTGAAATATGGGCTTGTATGGTTTTGATTTGCGCCAGTACTCGCTCATACTCATCTCGATTTAAGGCGGTTGAATCCACCAGATCGCCACTGATCACCGCAATGGGTGCCTTGCTTTCTGTCGCCATTATTCATCCTTGTTAACCAACCCCGCCAAATTTAGCCTTTTTTGGCAAAAAATACAAATTCACCCATAAATAGCAAAAATATAAGCGAGGCCGCATCATGCGACCTCGCTGTTACTGACGTGACTATTACCAACGCGTTAGCTACTAAAGCTGGGTCATATCGATCACCTTATCCGGCCAGTGCTCAATAAATTGTGGCTCGTGAGAAACCACAATTACGGTGCCTGCATACGCTTTAAGGGCGTGCTGCAACGCCATTTTTGCATCGACATCAAGATGTGTGGTGGGCTCATCTAACACCAGTACATTGGTTGCCATCACGGCTAAACAACAAAGCTTTACTTTGGTTTGCTCACCCCCGCTCAATGTATGCAATGGCCGCACCGCCTTGTTACCACTAAGACCACATTCAGCCAGCTTCTGGCGCGCGGTTTTATCTGTGAGCTGGCCTACTCCACACACGACCTGAACTGGAGAGCTTTCCGGAAAGCGCCAGTGTAAGCCTTGCTCAAAATATCCCCACTGTATACCGTTTGCTGCGTCAATGTGGCCCCGTAGTGCAGGGATTTCTCCCAATAAGGTTTTTAACAATGTCGATTTGCCCAAGCCATTGAAGCCAATAATCGCGACTTTTTCGCCCCGTTGAATCTGAAGTGACAACGGCGGCAAAAGCGGCGTTCGATAGCCAATCTGCAACCCCTTGGCGGCCAATACATGTTGCGACCGTAACGGTTTGTATTGGAACGCAAAGCTTACCGGCTCACGCATCTGTTTTTTTTCAATCGGCACCATTTTCGCAAGCTGTTTCTTACGCCCCTTGGCAATACGCGCATTCACACCTGCACCGTTCTTGCGAATATAGGTGGCCAACTTATCCATTTTTTTCTGCTGTGTGAGGTATTGCTTGTGCTGTGTTTCACTTTGCTGCGCCTTTTGTGCCATCGCTTGCTGATACGATCCTTTGTATTTGCGTATCTTGCTCTGGT
This sequence comes from Salinivibrio sp. PR5, assembly GCF_001996085.1. Lineage (NCBI taxonomy): Bacteria > Pseudomonadati > Pseudomonadota > Gammaproteobacteria > Vibrionales > Vibrionaceae > Salinivibrio > Salinivibrio sp. PR5. The sequence continues at coordinate 74,699 of NZ_MUFK01000003.1, read as the reverse complement.
CGATATCAACAATCGCTGTCGTGATCGACTCAAGGAAAGCCTCATCATGCGATACCACCATAAAGGTACCCGTATAGTGATTAAGAAACTCCGCCAACCAAGCAACGTGCTCAGCATCGAGGAAGTTCGTCGGCTCGTCGAGTAACATCACTTCGGCTTGTTCAAGCAGTAACTTTGCCAACATCACTTTATGCCGTTGACCGCCACTTAACTGGCCCATTGCGGTTTGCATGCCCAACGGCGCGATACCCAGCCCAGCCGAGACCTGTTCAATACAATGGGAGATACGGTAAAAATCTTGTGCCTCTAATTGGCTTTGCAGTCGTGCCGCTTTGGCAAGCACCGCGTCTGACGTGTCCGCCGACATCGATGCGTAGATAGCATTTAACGCTCGCTCAACCTCAACAAGATCGCGATATGCCAACGCCATAAAGTCATAGATAGACAGTGTTGGGTCGATCGTTAAATGCTGGTCTAAATAACCGACTTGGATATTCGGTTGCCAAACAATCTCGCCACTATCCGGCAGCAGCTCCCCTTGTAGCATTTTCAACAGGGTACTTTTCCCCACACCGTTCGCACCCGTCACGCCAACATGTTCACCATGATGTAGCACCACGCTCGCACCTTGGTACAACACTTTTTCCTCAATTTGAAAACAGATGTTTTCAATCACTAATAAACTCATGTTTCTTATCCATAAAAAAAGGCCGGTAACAAGTACCGGCCTTTCGTCATCATTAAAATGGATGCATTCTGCTGTGATCAGAATGCAAAAAGGCCGGTGATGAAGCATCACCGGCCTAACTCTCTATCGCGGCTTTACATCAGATACTGAGAACCCTACGCGGATGGCGTATGACAATACCTGATGAAGATTTGATGTTAAGCTCCGAGCAACACTTCATCGTGTATTTGCGCGAAGCCAAGCCTTCTTACGAAGTTCTTAAATAGAATATAAGCCATAATAGAGAGTCGAAATATCAACATGAGCGTCGGAGAATAATGAACCTCATCGGTGAAGTCAATTTTGTGCATAAAATCTAGATATGCATACATCAAGCGATATTAGGTATATGCTCGGCGTCATGAGGGACGCTTTCCAGTGCCGAGACGTACACTTTAAAGGTATTTTTTCCATCATGCTTCGCCTGATAAAGCGCATCATCGGCTTGGGCTAACAAACCGTCTATATCCATCACCTCGGAAGTCGTCGTCACTCCTATGCTGGCAGACAAGCTTATTTCAAGTTCAGCGCGACTGTTTTGAACGGCGCGGAGCAATTCGGCCGATATTTGCTGCGCACGAGCACCGTCGCAGTAAGGCAACACGACCGCAAACTCTTCTCCTCCTAAGCGTCCGACAATACCATGGTCATCAATCACTTGTTCGAACACATCAGCACACTGAATCAATACTTTATCACCAACAGAATGGCCAAATGAGTCATTAATGGTTTTAAAGTCATCCAAGTCGATCATCAATACACTGAGAGGGAAAGCGGCAGTCTCAACGCGCCGTTTCGCTTTAGCCAAAAACGCACGTCGATTTAACAGCCCCGTTAAACTGTCTCGGGTCGCCTCACGATGAAGCTTCTCGTGGACGCGCTCCAATTTATACAAAAAGATAATCAAGGTGTTGATCACGCTGTAAGCGATGCCCGATAAAATCAGTCCCGCTTGCAATAGTGACGTACCCAGCAGCTGCGTAAACAGATCAGGATAAAAATGTGCGAACGTCGCTCTGCCTATGTAAGCCACACTGAATCCGCCCATCACCATTATAAGCCAACGCTTTAAACGCTGACCGCCGGTGTTTGTACTCCTCACAATGGTTCGCGTCATCAACGCAAGCTGCATACTGACAATTAAACTGGCGTAAACTACGCGGCTCCCGATATCATCGAGGTGTGATGCCATCAATACCACCGAGAGCACGACGGGCATCGCCAACTGCCAACGCGGTATATCGCGGGCAAAGACTTGCCCCAGCGCCCAATGGCTGCCAGAAAAGGCTACCATCACACACGCATTGTAAAAGACGATCCCCAGATAAGGGTGAAGGTGTGGTCGGGCAAATAAGAAAAGATTGCTAAACCCATGGATAAACAGAGACACCGCCCATCCATTAATCCCGGGCTCTTTACGGTTTTGCACCAACAAAAACGCGGCAAGCAACCATTGGATCGCTGTGAGCGTGATCAGTAATGTAGGTGCATCAAGTTCAAACATAAGGTGGACATTATTCAAGGCATGATTTTAATGTACCACTTTCTCAGTGGCGGCTTGGGGCAATCGATGTGCGCAATATCAATTTCTATGCGTTAACTTTTATGACAGTTTCAGTCACCAAGTGCTTATCGCAAGGGTTAACGCACAGGGGTTAGTTGCGATATAACACTTTAATGATATGCCAACCAAATTTGGTTTTTATTGGCCCAAGAGGACGCAATAATTCACCATTGAATACCGCTTTGTCGAAAGAGGGAGCCATATCGCCACGACGAAATTCGCCCAGATCACCACCGCGTTTTCCCGATGGGCATTGCGAGTATTTTTTCGCCAACGCTTGAAAGTTCGCACCTTGTTTGAGCTGAGCGAGGATTGTTGTCGCTTGCGTTTTATCTTTCACCAGTATGTGCAACGCCGCTGCTTTCTTGGCCATGATGCCACCCTACTTGCCACAAAAGCCCGCGATTATAACGAATCCAGTCATTAAAGGGGACTGAATTTTACCTCTCTGCGCCGTCCGTATGCTTACCGTGCATTCGCCACCTTCGTTGCCACTCCACTAACTGCTGGACACGTTTCTTACCACCCAATGGGTTGATAAATCGCGTCATGAGTCGCCAGTAAAAATGCAGACTGTCTCCTTTGCGTCGCGGGATCAGGTGAATATGAACATGGGGGATATGTTGCCCAGCATCGCGACCATTATTCACTACTAAGGTGTAATCACTCACATTATCCATCACGTCAAACATCCGCTTGCCGATTTGATGCGCAAATTGAAATAACTCGGTATGTTCTTGCGCAGAGAGCTGCTCAAGGTGCGAGGCGTGACTGCGGCTCACAATCAGGACATGACCTTCGGTGATGGGATAAATGTCGAGTACAGCTTTTAGTCCATTTTTCTCAGCAACCCGATAGTGTTCTACGTTATCACTATTAATCGCACAAATAATACATGCGTCATGGCTTGGCAAAGCACTCCTCCATCGCTTTTAACTGTTCAGATATCGCGCGGCGATCTAACTTCCCACTGCTGTTCATCGGCAGCTGCTGCAAAAAAACCACCGTATCAGGGACCATGTAGATGGGCAGCGCCTGTCGGCAACGCTCTAATATATCTTCTTGAGTGACACCGCGATGAGTATGGCACAGGGTGAGACCGGTACAGGTTTTTTCTCCGTACGGGTAGGGAATCACCACAAACTGATCTGAGTGCATAGATTGACGAAGCAAAGACTCAATCTCTTGCAGCTCGACGCGATATCCACGCAGTTTGACTTGATGGTCTGCGCGACCATGAAAATGAATGATTCCGCTATCGTCGTAGCTTGCCAAATCACCCGTTCTGTAGAGCCTCTGCTCTCTGCCACTTTCATCAGGTAAGCCTGTCATGAATGCAGTGCACGTGTTCTCTACATCTTGCCAATATCCATCAACCACTTGTGGACCAATCAAAGATTGTACTGTTCGGTCAGGCTGACACTTAACACATCCGGCGATTGCCACCATGTGTCGTCCTCAATTTTGTCAGGCCAATTGAAAAAGTGGAATGCATCGTTGTGTTTGTTCACAGACAACTTAGCTAAGTTGTCTGTTTTAGTTAATAACTGAGACATGATTTTTCCGTATGTTACGCGACTGATTTAAGCGTTAGCCGAAACTCGCTTGGCATAGACAGGTTTAGAGTGATCACCTAAATCTTTGATTTTGCTCTCTAAAATCACTTTATAGGGCAGATTTAAACTGAGTAAGTGATGGTAACGTTGCTCAATTTGATCTCTTTTCAGTTTCAACGTTGGGGTAAGCAGGCCGTTTTCGATGCTCCAAGGCTCTTCCACCACGATTAAGTGATCCAGCTTTTCATGCGCTTCAAGCTCTTGGTTGACCGCTATTAACGTTTCCTTAAGATCTTTTCTTACCTGAGAGGTATGCCCATGAGTGCCTTCTCCCAACACAATAAGTGCGATCGGTTGTTTTCGACCAACGCCAATCACACACACCTGTTCGATGTCCGGATTTCGTCCTAAGCTGCTTTCAATAGGTACCGGTGATACATACTTGCCTTTACCAGTCTTAAACTGCTCTTTAACCCGGCCAATGATTTTCCAAGAACCGTCAGCCTGTAGCTCTCCTTTATCTCCGGTTTTAAACCAACCATCTTCAAAGGCAGCTTGAGTCGCTACTTCGTCATTGTAGTAAGTGGTAAATACTGCATCGCCTTTAATCAATACTTCCCCTTCCGCCGATAACTTCATTTCGACACAAGGTTGCGGCGTACCAATAGTACCTAGGTGATTGAGATCAAACGGCACGTTGCTGCAAGAAAGGCCTGAGCTTTCGGTCATACCCCACCCTTCACCAATACTGATACCGATTTTGTGGAACCAAAGCAGGACTTCAGGAGAGATGGGGGCACTGCCGGATCCAAATAATACGCACTCTTGCAGACCTAAATTCTCGCGTATTTTTCTTGCCACAAGCTGACCCACAAAGGGAATTTTAAGTAGAAGTTGCAAACGATTGTTCGGCATTTTTGCCAAAATTTTTGACTGAAATTTTGTCCATAGTCTAGGTACGGAAAGAAAAGCAGTTGGACGAGCGTACTTGACGTCGTCAATGAAGGTATCGATAGATTCAGTAAAAAAGACTTCAGCAGGATTGTAGATCGAAGGTAGCTCAACCACGCAGCGCTCTGTGATGTGCGCTAAAGGTAAGTAGGACATCACACGTGTGTCATCTGGCTGAAAAAAAATTTCACTACCAGAAATGGCAGAAGATGCAACATTCAAATAACTGAGCAGAACACCTTTCGGCCGTCCGGTACTGCCAGAGGTATAGATGATAGAAAAGGTATCGCTGAGCGCAGGTTTATTGACTTCTACAAGCGGATCTAATTTTGACAACCACGCGTACCAGTCAAGCTGACAATCGACTTTGGAATTTGGCATAGCAATAGTGATCAAAGAGTCGGGTAAGGCTTGACAAAGATCTTCACTATCATCGAGTTTGCCGATGAATATAGCTTTAACACTACTGTGCTCAATCACATACTTGATATTGTCCGCACTGGCGGTTGGATAGATAGGTACGCTGATAAGCCCGGCCATCATGATTGCCAAATCGCAGATGTACCACTCTGCTGAGTTTTTAGCGATGATCGATACTTTATCACCCGCCACTAACCCGGCTTCAAGTAAACCTTTAGCTACCCTCCTGGCAGACGTATCAGCTTCTAACCAAGTATAAGTATACCATTGCCGATCAACAGGTTGATGTAACCAGACTCTATCAGGGTGTTGCCTAACGTTTATTTGCAATTGGTCCAAAGGGGTGCGGTAGTCGGTCATGAGTAATTCTTCCTTAAAAACCTGCGATTGCAGTTCCATCAATGATTTATGTGACGCTCATTAAAAGCCTAATTTATTTATCATACTGGCATTTATTTCTAGTCATGCTAAACACAGCAACCATCAAAAAGCAACATTTTGATAACATCAAGTTAACATTAATAAGTGAAATCAAAGTCCATAGGATTAGAAGTGATACGTAACTAGATGGAGTGCGTTGTGGGAAGCTCAGAACATTGTGATATACCAATCTTCCATTGAATACTCATTGACTGAGCTAGAAACGGTATTCAAACAGCGTGAAATTTACGTATCGTTCACCGTTTTGAGGAAAGGGGTTAAATGGCCGAATGAATTTTCTCACCTCTGCACTTAGTAATGCCCGATGCCTATACCAAGCAACCATCACAGATTGGTTAGTGATATAATCAAAATTGTTCAATTAACGACCATTGGTGTAGATTTTTATTTACTGTTGTCTCTATATCTTTTATTAAAAAAAAACACCATCCAATTATCTGCCGTGTTGTTACATGACCGCAACCCCCTGAATAAACCTGGTTTCCTTCAGTGAATCGCTGTTATTTTGCGCTGAGATTTTCTCTTTTGATGCAAAAACAAGATCTCAGTCACAGTGCAAACACGCCAAAATTCATCTGGCTTTAATAATTACAGCTCTGATGTTTAAGCTGTTGGGATAGTCTGTCTGGTGGCAAAAACATCGGCAGATGCTTCCACGGGTATAGGAGAGACAGGCACAAAGTGCCAACTCGTCAAGTGAGAAAAAGATCTTAATCACACTCTCGTTAACCACGAGTGAAAGCTAAACCACATATCGGAGGGACACGATGTCCATTTATAGCCATCTTAAGCAATTGACTGCGGTTTCATGCGTTGCTGCTGCGCTTGGCTTTTCAGCCCTAGCCAGCGCCGATACTTGGCGCTATGCGCACGAAGAGTATGAAGGTGACGTACAAGACGTGTATGCACACAAGTTTAAGGAATACATCGAAGATAACTCTGAACACTCTTTGCAAATCTATCGCTTCGGCGAGCTGGGTGAGTCTGATGACATCATGGAGCAAACCCAAGCCGGTATTCTTCAATTTGTTAACCAATCGCCGGGCTTTACTGGCTCATTGATCCCAGAGGCACAAATTTTCTTCATCCCTTATCTGATGCCAACCAACATGGAAACCGTGATCGAGTTCTTCCGTCAGAGCAAGGCAGTGAATGAAGATTTCCCGAAACTGTATGAAGAGCAAGGCCTTGAGCTTCTCAAAATGTACCCTGAGGGCGAAATGGTCATGACTGCCGACGAGCCTGTGACTGAGCCGGCCGATCTGAAAGGCAAGAAGATCCGCGTCATGACTAACCCACTGCTTTCATCAACCTATGAAGCCTTTGGTGCAACGCCAACGCCATTGCCATGGGGTGAAGTATATGGCGCACTCCAAACCAATATGATCCAAGGTCAAGAAAACCCGATTTTCTGGATTGAATCAGGCGGCTTGTACGAAGTATCGCCGAACCTGATCTTCACACACCACGGTTGGTTTACGACTGCCTCCATGGCAAACAAAGACTTCTTTGATGGGTTGTCGAAAGACGATCAAGCCATGATCCGTGACGCAGCTGATTATGCCTTCAATGAAACGGTGAAACATATCCGTGGCCTTGCTGAGAAGTCATTGGAGAAAATTCAGGCGTCGAGTGACGACGTGACTGTCACACGCCTGACGGATGAGCAAATCGCTAAGTTCAAAGCACGTGCCCCTCAGGTTGAAGAAACCTTCTATGAAATGACCGGCGAAAGCGGCAAAGCCCTTCTTAATCAATTTAAGAAAGATCTCGAAGCCGTTACTAACTAGTTGTCAGTTGTTCAGGCACCGCGCCTTGCGGTGCCTGTTTATTTTGAGGAATACGTAATGACCGATTCCGACTCTCTCACTTATCACTCAGAGCTTCCCGGCCTTCTTGGTAAATTGGACACCCTGATCTGCAAAATCGAGTCTTTTATGCTCGCCGCAGGCGTGCTGTTAATGGCGCTCAATACCTGCGTGAACGTTGTGGCGCGTTTTGGCTTTGGTCAAGGGCTGTTCTTTTCCGGTGAGATAAACCGCATTCTGATCATTCTGATCACGTTCGCGGGGATTGGCTATGCCGCTCGTCATGGTCGACATATTCGTATGTCTGCCCTTTACGATACCCTGCCGTTTAAGGGACGTAAGATCCTAATGATCACTATCGCGTTAGTAACTGGTTTGATTATGCTGGTTCTCGCATATTTTTCTTATCAATACATCGTTTCGGTATACGACCGAGGCCGTATTTTGCCCGCCCTCGGTTTTGAAATTTGGTGGATCTATATCTGGGTTCCCCTTGGATTTGTCATCACAGGGATCCAATACGGACTAACCGTTTATAAAAACCTAACCGCTCCAGATGTTTACCTCTCCGCCGGCGTGCTTGACGGTTACGCTGAGACTGAAAGTGAAGTTTAAATAGGCACTCTTATGGCCCTGACTTTAATGTTCATCATGATCGTCTTGCTCGTGCTTGGCTTTCCGATGATGATTCCCCTTACGGCTGCCGCCTTAACTGGTTTTTACATGATGTTTGGTGGCGTCGGTCAAATGGATACCTTTATCCAACAAGTGTTAGGCGGCATCCGCCCAGCGTCCTTGATTGCTGTGCCCATGTTTATCCTTGCTGCAGACATTATGACCCGTGGTCAATCGGCTTCACGCTTGATTGATATGGTCATGACGTTTATCGGCCATATTCGTGGCGGCTTAGCCATCAGTACGGCGACCTCGTGTACGCTGTTCGGCGCCGTTTCAGGTTCAACCCAAGCGACAGTGGTCGCAGTGGGTTCTGCTTTACGTCCTAAATTATTGCGCGCCGGATACAGCGATTCGTTCTCACTCGCGCTGATTATCAACTCGAGTGATATCGCCTTTTTGATCCCACCGAGTATCGGGATGATCATTTACGGGGTGATCTCCGAAACCTCGATTGCCGAGCTATTCATCGCTGGGATTGGCCCTGGTTTGATGATTCTGTGCTTTTTCTCTTTGTACTGCCTCTATTACGCGACGGTCAATAAAGTGCCGACTGAGCCAAAGGCCACATGGAAAGAGCGTATGCAGGCGACCCGGAAAGCACTTTGGCCACTGATGTTCCCATTAATTATTGTGGGGGGGATTTATGGCGGTGTGTTTAGTCCCACCGAGGCGGCTGCCGTGTGTGTGCTGTATGCGATGATTTTGGAGTTTGGGGTATTCCGATCATTAAGCAGTCGAGATGTCTTTACTATCGCGCGCTCAACCGGCCTTATCACTGCAGTGGTTTTCATTTTGGTGGGGGTCGGTAATGGGTTCTCTTGGATTATCTCATTTGCACAAATCCCGCAAACCATTCTAGAAGCTGTCGGGATTAGCCAAATGGGCCCTATGGGTGTCCTTGCCTCAATTTCTATCGCTTTCTTCGTCGCCTGTATGTTTGTTGACCCCATTGTAGTTATCTTGGTGTTAACGCCTATATTTGCACCTGCGATAGAAGCCACTAGTCTTGATCCTGTACATGTGGGGATAGTGATCACCTTGCAAGTCGCGATTGGTTCAGCAACACCACCCTTTGGCTGCGATATTTTTACCGCGATTGCGATTTTCAAAAAACCCTATTGGGAAGTTATCCGTGGGACAGGCCCTTTTATTGCGATGCTGCTTCTCTCCGCCGCACTGCTGGTGATGTTCCCTCAGATTGCGTTATTCCTGCGTGATATCGCGTTTGGATAACCTAACAACAGGAGTAACTGGATGTTTAAACGAATACTCGTTGCGGTTGATGGCTCTTTTTCAGCCTTGAACGCATTGGATAAAGCGCTAGAAATTCAACAACTCACCGGTGCAGAGTTGTATCTTTTGTGTGTGTTTAAGCATCACAGTTTGTTTGAGGCATCGCTATCGATGGTGCGCCCTGATCGATTACAAATCCCAGATCAAACCTTAAGCGAATACGCGCGTAACATCGTCGAGCAAGCCAAACAACATGCGCTTGAAAATGGCGGCGAAAATGTACGAGGTTTTGTAAAAGGCGGTCGCCCCTCTAAAACCATCATTAAGTTTGCCAAAAGCAAAGAGGTAGATTTGATTGTGATGGGGGCACACGGGACGCATTCAGATAAAGACGGTATGTTCCTCGGCAGTGTGTCACATCGCGTGGCTGGACGCGCCCACTGCCCCACGATGGTCGTCTAACGCCGTGATGGCTTTTGCTTCACTACACGGCAAAATCCCTTACGCTAAACAGCAAAACGCCGCTATTAACTAGCGGCGTTTTTATATGGTGCCAACTTATCAGTTATTGAATATGAAAGTAGTGGCTATTAAGCACCAAATGCACAGCGATAGAGGCGATATACCCCAACATAATGACAGGTGCCCACTTCAAATGACCAAAGAAGGTGTATTTGCCGTGCGCTTGTCCCATCAATGCCACCCCTGCGGCTGACCCCAAAGAGAGCAAGCTGCCGCCAACACCGGCCGTTAATGTCACCAGCAACCAGTTTCCGTGCGACATTTCTGGGCTCATCGTTAATACTGCGAACATCACAGGAATATTATCGACCACCGCGGATAACACCCCAACCAAGCTATTAGCCCAGATAGGATCCCACTGCAGATACATAACTTTTGAGACCATGGTGAGGTAACCAATCAAGCTGAGTCCCCCGACACACATCACGACCCCATAGAAGAAAAGCAGGGTATCCCACTCCGCGTGCGAGATGCGACGAAACACATCAAAAGGCACCACTGAGCCTAGGCGACGTAATGCCGCTTCGTCATTCTTCGCCTCCGCAATCGCACGCTTACGTGCCAATGAGCGCGGCAGGGTACGACGCAAGTAAAAGCCGAAGAACTGCAAGTACGCGAGGCCCATCATCATGCCCATCACCGGTGGGAAGTGAATAAAGCCATGGAACGCAACCGCAGTGGCAATGGTGAGTAAAAACAACACCATAATACGACGCGCGCCACGTTTAAGCTCGACGTGCTCTTGCATCACATCCGGCTGAGTCCGTGGGATAAACAGTGACATAATAAAAGCGGGGATCACATAGTTGACCACAGATGGAATGAACAAAGCTCCGAACTCAGCAAAGGTCACTTTGCCCGCCTGCCAAACCATCAGTGTGGTGATATCACCAAAGGGACTGAAGGCGCCCCCTGCGTTCGCGGCAACAACAATGTTGATACACGCGAGGTTCACAAAGCGAGGGTTGTCACCGCCGATTTTTAGCACAATCGTACACATCAATAGTGCCGTTGTGAGGTTATCCGCAATGGGAGAAATAAAGAAGGAAAGTACCCCAGTGATCCAGAATAAGGTGCGTAAATCATAGCCTTTGCTTAAAATCCACGCTTTTAAGCCATCAAATAGGCGCCTTTCTTCCATCGCGGAAATATAGGTCATCGCCACCAGCAAGAATAGCAGTAGCTCTGCATATTCAAGAAGGTTATGCTCAAGCGCTGCATGCGCGGGGGCCATGTCTCCCCATTGTGAGTACGCGTATCCGATTAGCAACCAGATTAACCCCGCCGCCAATAGCACGGGCTTTGACTTACGCAAATGAAGCTTTTCTTCTAGCATCACCAAGCTGTAAGCCACGGCAAAAATGGCTAAAGAGGCATAGCCTACCCAGTTCTGGGTTAAATCCAGTCCTTGTCCTGTCGTAGCGGCAAACGCACTCGGCGAAACTACCGCCAGTGCCGCAACCAAACGCTTCATCCTTGAGCCTCCAAGTATTGATTACCTAACTTTTCTACATTGCATAAAAAAACCGGCCTAATCGGCCGTGTTGTCTAAAACCCTATATGGATAGGGGATAAATACCTGCCAGCACCCTGTCGTGACACGATTCTCAGCCTCAAAAAAGACCTCAAACAGCGCACGCTTTTGCACTCAACCGGTTTTCATAATCGTTTATTTTGCTCATTTGCCGCGTAGCAGCACAAAAGCAAACATAATATTAACAAATGTGGCGTGAACGTCTATCTTTAAGCGAGGTGAATCGGCAAAAAAGAGATGACATTGCTTACTGTCAAGCTTAATAATATCAACTTACTAGTCGACATACGCTGTCATCGTCAGCAAAAAACGACTAAGTTTGAATAAAAAGCAAATAAATTCAATTGCTATAAAAACAAAACCCATATTTTAACTAACACACAACATCGCAATCTAACATCCTTGCTTGATCACCACCCATGGCATGCATGATGAGAAGAAGGGAGTCACTATGAAAGCACCTAAACTCGCCACATTGGCCTGCGCTGCCGCGCTGTCTGTTGGCGTCTCTGTGACGGCACTGGCAGAAACCGCGACGGTTGCGGTTTCCCAAATTGTCGAGCACCCTGCGCTTGATGCCGCGCGAAACGGTCTACTCGATGGGTTAAAAGCCAAAGGATATACGCCGGGTGAAAATCTAGATTTTAAATATCAAACAGCGCAAGGTAACCCGGCTATTGCTGTTCAAATCGCTCGTCAATATGTTGGCGAACAACCTGATGTGCTGGTTGGGATCGCGACACCTTCCGCACAAGCACTGGCAGCAGCAACCAAAGATATCCCAGTTATTTTTACCGCCGTTACCGATCCTGTGGGAGCGAAACTGGTTAAGAATATGGATGCTCCGAGTGGCAACGTAACCGGTCTGTCTGACCTCTCTCCTGTCGCTCAACACGTTGCATTGGCTAAAGAGTTACTCCCCGAGCTCACCACCATTGGGGTGGTTTACAATCCAGGGGAAGCCAATGCCGTTACCTTAGTCGAATTACTCCGTGAAGCTGCCAGTGCTCAAGGCATTAAGGTTGTGGAAGGCACAGCGCTAAAAAGTGCAGATGTTCAATCTGCTGCGCAAGTTGTGGCCACCCAAGCGGATGTGATTTATGCGCCAACCGATAATACCGTTGCCAGCGCGATCGATGGTCTTGTCGCAGCGGCTAATTCTGCTGATACCCCAGTAATTGGCGGATCGACATCGTATATCCCTAACGGCGCAGTGGTAGCGCTCGGCTTTGATTACTACTCCGTTGGTGTGCAAACGTCCGATTATGTTGCTGCGGTACTGGAAGGGAAACCCGTGTCTTCACTGCCGGCCAAAGTCGCGCTCGGCTCTGACTTAGCCGTTAATCGTGCAGCAGCCAATCGACTTGGCATCACGGTTCCCGACACGATTTTGGATCGTGCCGCGCGTATTCAAGACTAGTCAGTATCAGTCTTAGGAGTAGTGAATGACTGCCATTGCTTTTTTTGGCACCTTGGAAGTAGGCCTTATCTATGGCTTGGTCGCCTTAGGGGTTTATCTGACGTTCCGGGTGCTTGATTTTCCCGATCTTACCGTTGATGGCAGCTTCCCGATGGGCGCTGCGGTGGCGGCCACACTTATCGTCGCAGGCTACAACCCTTGGTTTGCTACCGCAGTCGCTATTCTGGCCGGTGGGATCACTGGCTTGGTGACGGCGTTTTTGACGGTGAAGTGCGGCATCCTCAATCTGCTCTCGAGCATTTTGACGATGATTGCCGCTTTTTCGATCAATATTCGTATTATGGGCCGGCCGAATATCGCCTTGTTGGGTGAGGAAACCATTCTTACCCCATTCGAACAGCTGGGTATCGCACCTGTCTATCTGCGTCCCCTCGTAGTCGGTGTTTTGGTGATTATCAGCGGTTTGTTGGTGATCCGCTTACTCGCGAGTGATTTTGGTCTCGGCCTACGCGCCACTGGGGTCAATCCTCGTATGGTTAAGGCACAGGGCGGCAGTACCGCCATGTATACCTATTTTGGCTTAGCCCTATCCAACGCCTTTGTCGGCTTTGCTGGGGCGCTATTTGCACAAACTAATAGTTTTGCCGATGTTACCTCGGGGGTCGGCACCATTGTAGTGGGCCTTGCCGCTGTGATTTTAGGCCAAACACTGATACCGGGCCGCAAAGTGTGGGTGGCTGTGGTTGCCGTTATTGTCGGTTCGATTCTCTACCGTCTCGCCGTCGCCTTTGCGCTATCCAGTGGTATGTTTGGCTTGCAAGCCTCGGACCTCAACCTGGTTACCGCCGTACTGGTCGCCGTCGCGCTTATCGCGCCTAAAATGCGTCAGCAGTATCAAAAATCAAAACGCGCCAAGCAGGCAGAGGTGTCGGAATGATTTCATTAGCCAATATTCAAGTAACCTTTAACCCCGGTACTGTGCTTGAAAATCGTGCCTTACGTGGCGTAAGTCTGACGATTCCAGAAAAAGAGTTTGTCACCATTATCGGCTCTAATGGCGCAGGCAAATCAACACTGCTCGGAGCGGTGACGGGCGAGACGCCAATGATCGGCGGAAGCGTCAATATTGATGGCGTCGACGTGACTAAGAAAGCCGTTCATGAACGCGCCACCCTCGCAGCCCGTGTGTTTCAAGATCCGCTGGCAGGCACCTGTGCCTCGCTGACCATTGAAGAAAACCTTGCACTGGCTTATCGTCGCGGTAAAGGACGTGGCTGGACACGTGCGCTCGGTGACAAGCGCCGCAAGCTCTTTCAAGAAAGGATCGCGATTTTAGGTTTAGGCCTTGAAGATAGGTTGAGCGACAGTATTGGTTTGCTCTCCGGTGGCCAACGCCAAGCGGTCAGTTTGGTCATGGCGACCTTGTCGGAAAGCAAACTCTTATTGCTGGATGAGCACACCGCCGCGCTCGACCCCCGCATGGCTGCGTTCGTGATTGATTTGACCAAAACCATCGTCAATGAGTTTAGCCTTACTGCGATGATGGTCACGCACTCCATGAAAGATGCCCTTGCCTGTGGCGACCGCACCGTGATGCTACACCAAGGAAACATTGTGCTTGATGTGCATGGCGATGAGCGCAAAAACATGGATGTGCCGCACCTGCTTGAGATGTTCAATAAAGTGCGCGGCGAGACACTGGCAGACGACAGTTTGCTTCTCAGTTAACTCACCTCCCAAGCCACAAGGCGCCCTCTCGGCGCCTTTTTTCGTGATGGCCCCATCAACAGATCTAATTTATTGGCATAGCTGTCTAACAATTAGGGGTTATGACATTTCCATGCTAGCCTAACGCCAGTATTGCCAAGGAATTAGGTATGAACGCAAAAAGTATCGCACTCGCCCTTACCGTGGTCGTTATTTGGGGCGTGAATTTCTCTGTCATCAAAGTAGGCTTACACACACTACCGCCGATTCTTTTCTCTGGGTTGCGCTTTTTAATTGTTGCTATCCCCGCGGTATTGTTTGTTCCGCGTCCTCGCGTCCCACTGTGGCAGTTATTGACCGTTGGACTCAGTCTTGGCGTGATTAAATTCAGCCTGCTCTTTGTGGCAATGGACGCCGACGCATCGGCAGGGATTGCATCTTTGCTGTTGCAAGCGCAGGTGATCTTTACCATCTTACTGAGTGCGGTGGTACTGCGCGAAGTCGTCACTCGCGCGCAAGGACTGGGGCTGTTCATTGCCCTTTCTGGGTTTGCACTTTTCTTTCTTACCACCACAGGTAGTGCCACCCTCACAGGTGTAACGATGATCGTCGCCGCGGCGTTTTTCTGGGCCATTGCCAATCTGGTGATGAAACAGATGCCAGGCGTGAATCTGATGCATTTTATGGTATGGGTGAGCTTGATCCCTCCCCTACCACTCTTCGCCCTATCCTATTTACTGGAGAGCCAACATCCGCTCCAGTTGCTGCAAGCAACACCGCTATCTGGCTGGTTATCCATCGCTTACGTCGGCTACATTTCTACCTTGGTGGCCTTTGCTTTGTGGGGCTGGCTATTAAATCAACATACCTCAGCGTCGGTCACACCGTTCGCGTTATTAATCCCTATTGTGGGAATGAGTGCCGCCTCGATAGGTCTGGGGGAGCGATTATCACCCATCGAATGGGTGGGGGCAGGATTGATCGTGGTTGGGCTAACCATTTCCGTACTGGGCGCGAGACTGTGGCGTTATCTTCGGCAGGCAAGAAAAGCATCGGCGAAAAAAGCAACGTCTGCGTCCGCTCAGTGATCGCGTTTGCCCGGCCACCATTGGTTAACTAAGCGCCCCGCTAAGGATGGCTGATAGCGCCAACAGTGATCAAACATCGCCATCAGCTCTGGATTACCATATTTAGACAGGCTCACTGCGTGAAATCGATTTTGCTGCGCTTTCAATGCATTCACTTTTTCGATCATCGCATCCGATTGTTTGGGCGCGATAAAATCAGACACCACCACCAGATCAGCGTTTTGGTAGCGGTCACCTGCCATTAAATCGAGCGCTTTATCAATCACTGGCGCCATATCGGTACCACCATGAAAACGGTATGAAAGAAAGCTCATCGCTTCTTGTAGTCCCTGTTCGCCAGTCAGCTCATAGCTAATATGGTCAGTGGAAAACAACATCACGTAGCAGTCACGATGCTCGGTAGCGGCGATACGCATTAATACATACGCCAAGGCTTTTGCACATTGTTCCGGAAAGCCACTCATGGAGCCAGAGGCATCGACCGCAATGATAAATGGGCCTTTGATCTGCTCAGGCTTAGACTGACTCGGTGCATTGGTTTCTACCTTTTGACGGCGATGCGCCTTCCCCGACAATTGATAGTTCAGTAGCTGTTTATCCACCAATTGCTTGTAAAACACCACTTCGAGCGCAGGATCTGAGAGCAGCACCGCTTCATTAGGAAGTAAGCGATCAACGCGGTCGCTTTGACAAATACCCGTAATATCATCAGGAACGTCAACTTGTCGCTCTGGCACTGTTTTTAAGGTTTCAGTCGGTTGCTGGCTGGGGCCACTGGCACTGACTTGATTCGCCATCCGTCCCAACTGCTCCGCAATCGCTTGAAGATCAGGATTTTTCTCTAAGAAAGTGACAAAACGTTTCAGTAAGGTCACGTCATGTTGAGACAAATGGCTCGCGGCCATATCCCACAACCGGCCCACTTTACTGATATCACCGGATTGATCGACGCCATCCATCGTTTGATAGGTTGCAATACGACGGTAAAGATCGTCTAAAAGCTTCTCTTTTTGCGCTTCCAAATTTTCCGACTGCAACGCGTGGATTTCTGCCTTTAAATGCGCATGCCATTTATTGCAAAAATACGATTGAAACATTGGGTCAGGATGTTCAGCCTGTTGTGCCGCCAATGATGACGCTTGCGCATGAAACGAAGAGACCGACTCCAAGTCAGCGAGGAGTGTTTGAATGTCGGAGTCAAAAGCGCGTGCCGATTTCTCTGTCGCTTGCTCATACAGCTGAATTTCTTGCTTCAGGGCCGGTGACAACCCTTGCTGCATGAGTTTGCGCTTGGTGTGACCTCGCCATCTATCGAGCTGTTTTTGTACAGCATGTTTGATCGCCGGGCTGCGCTCAGTGAGAAGCAGTAACTGGGGGTGCGACATTAACTCGGTCATTGCCGCATCAAGCAAGCCGGATTCCGCCAACATCAAGCCCATGTTTAAGCTTTCCGCGCTAAGCATCGTCCGCTCCAGTAAAAAACGTATCGAGACGCCGTAAACGGCGTGCTTGCTGTTCTAGCGTGGCCATGTGCGCTTTTACATCCCGCTCGGCATCCACCAAACTCGCGGACGCGACTTCCAGTAACGCCGGCTGGGCAAAAAGGTGCGGTAGGCCTGCATTTAGCTGACTACGGGCGCGACGAATAAGAAACTGCGCCTGATTTAATTGTTCAAGCGCTTGGTCAGTTTGCGCGTGCCAGGTGTCAAGCTGTTCAGCGTCTGGATTATTCACCCCCGCCAGTGCAACCGGCACCGCACGATTGGCAATGTCTTTGACCACCAGCATGCCCTGTGCGTCCCACTCTAACGTGAGGCGACACAAATGGGTGTTTTTGTTGACGTAGCCATAAAGATCCGTGCTGCCGGGCTTGAGCTTCTTCTCCACATCGGCCGCATCGAGGTATATCCAGCGACTATCGCCCTTTTCTTGCTCCGAGACCGACGGATTGGCAGTGAGCAGCACAAAGCGGACGAGGTCGCGACTTTGATTGACGCTAAAACGCGGGGCTTTGCTGATATCAATGGT
The DNA here is from genome assembly GCF_001996085.1 of Salinivibrio sp. PR5. Lineage (NCBI taxonomy): Bacteria > Pseudomonadati > Pseudomonadota > Gammaproteobacteria > Vibrionales > Vibrionaceae > Salinivibrio > Salinivibrio sp. PR5. Next base: position 57,022 of record NZ_MUFK01000003.1, on the reverse strand, counting down.
GGGTTTTCGTAAGCTCGAACTTGCGCTGTCTTGCTGGTAAGCGAGCGCCTCGACCGTGCTTTGCTCTATGTCACGCAAGGCCACTTTCACATCATCCATTAACGCTAAGGCTTCTTGCTGATCGAACAAAATCTCAGCCGCAAACCGACGCATCACATCCTGTACCACGTCGCGCGATTCAGGGCTGTGCCAGAGACAGTCTTCGAGTAGCAATAAGTCGAGCGGTCCGACTTCATCACGTCCGTTAAAGAACGCCGCCGCCTTTAAGAGGCGCACCGCTTTTTTCCAGCGGCGATCCGACACGTATAATTCGGCTGGATTAAAGTTTGGACTTTCTTCTCCCGCCTGCTCGAGCCGCTGCTTTAAGGTATAGAGCTTGTCAAAAATCGCATCAGGCAAAGCAAGGCTAGGAATAATGCTCTGCCATTGCTGATACTCCTCATGACCAATTTTAATTTTATCTGGCACCGAGGTTTCATCTTGGCTCGGCTCAGTGAGCATCAGTTTAAAATTCTTCTTCTCTTGAATACGGTTAACAAATACGCGCAGAAGCATTCGGTCATACAAAGCATCTAGCCCACTATCAGGCTCAGGAAGTTCATTTGAGGCCGTGACGAGAAGCCGCATTGGAACTGGATAAACATGCTCGCCATTCCGAAACGTACGCTCATTGACCACCGTTAATAGCGTGTTGAGGATCGCCGGACCAGCTTTCCAAATCTCATCGAGGAACACCACATCGGCGTTGGGCAGATAGCCCTCAGTGAGACGAACATATTTACCTTCATCCTTCAGCGCTTGAATGGATAACGGCCCAAAAACTTCTTCAGGGGTGGAGAAGCGGGTCATCAAATATTCAAAGAACTGACTGTTTTCAAACGCATCGATTAGGCGTTTGGCAATAAAACTCTTAGCGATGCCCGGTGGCCCCAACAAAAACACACTTTCGCCAGCAAGCGCGGCGAGCAAACACATTTTGATCGTATGTTCACGTTCATAGACACCACTGGACAGGGCATCAATGAGTTGAGAAATGCGCTCAGGCAATAGCGCACGACGGCTGACGGTGGCGAGGTTTTGAGACAAGTGACACTCCCGCATTCTGATTCGGTTTCAGTCTGAGCGGCCTCTCGCGGTGATAAGGCGGCTTCCTGCTTCTACATAAAGCATGGCAAGTCCATCCAAGGCTGCCATCAATACGCTGAACAAGCGCACAATAAATAAACTAATGTGTAAGTAAATTTTAAGTAATGTATGGATATATCATTGATGCAGATATCAAATAGTGACACAGATCACCTTAAAGTCAATATTGTGTAGTCGCTCGAAGAAGCTGATGGTTAAAGCATCAGGAACGCTTTGATCTTGTTAACTCAGCATGGTTTTGGCTCACGTTGTCACTGGAATGACACATCATTGTCATAGAATCCGTTGCCTCTTTATCGCAACAGGACGTTAACCCATGTTTAAACACACACTTTTTTCTTTCCTCTTCCTTTGCATCAGCCAACTCGCGATCGCCGCGCCATCAGTCACTATCACGGGTTCAACGTCTGTGAGCCATGTGATGGAAGTGATTGCCGAGCGCTATCAGCGCGACCATGATGTGGTCATTCAGGTACAAGGAACAGGCTCGGCCGCGGGTATTGCTGCAGTCAAACAAGGGATTGCACCCATGGGCATGAGTTCGCGGTATTTAAAACAAGAAGAAATTGCTCCCGATCTCACCACCGATATTCTGGCCTATGATGGCATTGCCTTGGTGGTTCATCCCAGCAATCCCGTCACGGCCCTGACCCAAGCGCAAATTCGGAAGATCTATTTGGGGGAGATTAAAAACTGGCAAGCACTCGGGGGAGCAGATCGTGAAATCGCCGCGGTGTCTCGTGAGTCAGCCTCGGGATCGCGCTTTTCGTTTGAAACCTTACTAGACCTGACCAAGGTCGTGAAAGGTGAGACAGTGTCGGGAGTGAGTCCGCGCTTAATGGTGGTGAATAGCAATAGCATGGTGAAAACCCTAGTCGCCAAGAACCCTCATGCTATCGGCTATGTCTCGCTAGGCTCGGTCGATGCAGGCATCAAGCCGCTATCGGTGGATGGTCAAGCACCAACCTTGGCCGCCATCGCTGATGGGCGCTATAAGTTGGCGCGCCCTTTTGTGATCTTGCGCAAAACCGCGCCACTGTCATCCGCCGCTAACGGCTTTTATGATTACTTGCTTTCTGAGCAAGGCCAGCAAGCGTTTGCCAATGCCGGCTATGTCGCGAGTCAGTCGCAACACATGGCACTGACAACGCCCTGAGCGGGCAATTAGGCCGTACTGGCTTCCTTAGTCACCGGCCATGCTTTGTGGCTACCCCACTCTGTCCATGACCCATCGTAGACAGCAACCGGGTAGCCAAAGTAATGCTCGGCCACTGCGGCGAGAATGCAAGCCGTCACGCCAGACCCACAACTTGCAACATTAAGGCGTGTATCACTGAGTAGCGGAAGCACAAGGCGTCTGGCTTCTGTTTGATCAATCACGAAGCCTTGTTGGTCAGTAAGACTAGCAAATGGTAAGTTCTTTGCGCCCGGCATATGCCCTGCGCGCACACCGTCTCTTGGCTCTGGCACCGTCCCGTTAAACCGTGCCGCTGGACGGACATCAATCACATTCACAGCCGCCAGTTTTGCCGCCAGTGTTTCTCCATCTATATAGCGATAAGGTTTGAAGCTCGACACATACGTTGCTTCGACGCGGGGTTTCGCGGCCGACTCTTCCAAAGGCCCATCTTGTGCCAGCCAAGCCGGCAATCCACCATCTAAAATAAAGACATTTTCATGACCCATGACTTTACACATCCACCACACACGGGCGGCAGAAAACAGGCCTTGGGTATCATAGACCACCAAGGTATCTTGTGGCGCGATGCCGAGTTTGCCCATGTGTCTCGCAAATTCCTCAGTACTGGGTAACATATGAGGTAACGTCGATTGGGTATCTTTAATAGCGCCATCAAAGTCAAAGAATATGGCACCCGGCAAACGGCGCTGCTGCCACTCCTGATAGCTATCGCGCGCCACGTCGGGCATAAACCAACTGGCGTCTACGGGGACAACCGACTCTAATCGCGACGTTAACCACTGCGCACTGACAAACACTGACATCTTGACGATCCCTTTTCATTATTGATGGAGGCCTTACTCATGTTTCACTCGATACTGACGAGCGTGACATAGAGTAACACTCAGTTTTTCTTCATACTGATTCTGTCGCCATTAAGATGCAAGCCAATGAGGACGTTAATGACATCGCTGCCCCTAATTCGTCGAACCGCTTTAGCCTTGCTCGTGCTTCCCTCACTCGGCCAAGCAGCAGGGTTTGGCGTAACGATCGAAAATGACAGCCCACTCGGCGAAGATAATCAATATACCAGTGGCGTATATGCCCATTGGCACAGTGACTGGTCTGACGATGTCACCACCACATCGGTGGCGCCGATACGTTGGTTTGCAGAGCAACTGCCTTTAAACCCAGAGGCCCGTCAAGCTTGGAGTCTAGACATCGGCCAGATGATGTGGACACCGAATGACATCACCTTCACCACACCGCAACCTAACGAGCGTCCCTACGCGGGGCTGATTTTTATCGAGCCGGGTGTGTATCAGCAAACGCCTGAACGTGTCGATAAATGGTCGGTATTGTTTGGCATCGTAGGGCCTGCTTCTTTGACCGAACAAGGGCAATCTTACGTGCACAAGCTTATCGACTCACCGGATCCCAAAGGATGGGACTATCAGGTGCGAAATACGCCGGTGGCACAGTTTGCCTACGAACGCCACCAGCTTCTTCATCGGAGCGAATACCAAGAGTGGGGCGTATCTGGTCGCGCAGATATTGGTAACTTTCGCAGTGAAGTATCCGCCGGGCTCAGCTATCGCATCGGGCTAGACTTAGCGAATTCCTATGGTGGGATCAGTTTTGAGCCCGGTCGCCACCTTGACAGCCGAATGTTTGATGCCAGCACCCAAGGCGCGTTTTTTTACACCGCTGTGCAAGGTCGATACCGCGCCAATGACATCACCATTAATGGCGATAAGCCCCCTGAAAACGCAGATATTGATATGACCCATTGGCAAGCCAGTGCCGCGGCCGGTTTCGCTTATTACCAACCGCGCTGGGGCACTGACGTGAGCGTTGCGCTGCACAGTAAAGACTATCAACAAGCGACTGACGACACCTACAGCTATGTGTCATGGACAGTCCACTATCGTTATTAACGGTTAACTGGCAGAGGCTTCTACGGCTTGTTTCACCACAGGTCGTGCGCCGCGATCAGACCATTTCATCCATACCAAGGAAGCAAGGATCAACCCAATACCGACCCACTGCATGGGCTGAAGTGTCTCATTAACCCACAAGACCCCGAGGGTGACAGCAGTCAGTGGGTTCAAAAACATAATGATCGACTGGCGATTGGGGCCTAACACGGTAATCGAGCGTATATAAGCCCAGTAACCTACCGCGGTATTCAACACAATTACCCAGATCAAACCCGGAACGGCATGGAGGCTGATAGCCTGTGGCGGTCCTGCTAGTAACCACGCAAACGGGATTAACATCACGCCACCAATCACCAACTGCCACGCAGTTAAACCAAAGATATCTTTGGCCTCCCAGCGCTTCATCCACAAGGTCGACTGCGCGACAAAAACGGTGGCGGCCAACATCGCCCCTGCACCAATCCAATCTATGTCGGTAGAAGGGTTAAGGAGTAGCCCCACCCCAGCCAAACCGAGCAGTGCCAACATCAACATCTTTAACTGAGGGCGTTTCCCTTCTGTTAACCACTGCAACAACATCAATACGAGCGGTAAGGTCGCTCCTAATGTCCCAGCAACCGCACCCGGTAAACGATAAGCAGCCACAAATAACAACAAAAAGAACGCTGCGATATTAAAAAAGCTCACCGCGAGCATGCGTGGCACGCTCAACGGTAAGCCGCGACGACTAATCAATAGCATCAGCAAGCCTGCTGGCAATGCGCGCCACACAGCCATCCAATAAGGAGACAGATCCGCCAAGAATAGTGCCACAGCGGAGTAAGTGCTCCCCCAAAAAATCGGTGCCAATACCGCAATCAAATAATGCATACCTTGCCCTCACTTATCTTGATGTGAAGATATATTAGTGATCAAGTTGATTTATATCAAGTATCTTTATGTGATGATAATAACTTGTGCGATGGGCCTCGGCGAAGAAAAAACCGTCCTGCTACGCTTATTACTTCGTGAAAACAAAAGGATAGTGTGATGATTAATACAGAAAATGCTGTCGTCATTCTGATTGACGTACAAGGAAAACTGGCGCAGAAAGTGGTAAATAGCGATGCGCTACACCAAAAGACCGCGCAACTGCTACGCGCCTGTCAGCATTTTGACGTGCCCGTTATTTGGATGGAGCAATTGCCAGATAAACTCGGCCCAACTTCTCCATCGCTCGCCGCGCTGTTGCCCGAGAACACCCCCATCGCTAAGCAAACTTTCAGCGCTTACGCCCACCCCGAAGTGCAGCAAAAACTAACAACGCTCAACCGTAAACAAGTGATTTTATGTGGCATCGAAACGCACATTTGTGTCTACCAAACCGCTTGCGACCTCCTTCGTGCTCATTATCATGTTCACGTGGCAGTCGACGCGACGTCTTCGTGCCATGCCAATCACTATCAAGTAGGCCTGAGCATGATGCAACAACATGGTGCATGGATAACCGTGGTTGAGTCTTTGTTATTCGAGTGGCAACAACAAGCCGGTGGCGACGACTTCAAACGCTTTTTATCGTTGATCAAATAAGCGCAGGTCGGCGCCATGACACACCGCCTAAATATTTACCACTGCAAGCCCTGCAGATGATACAGCGTGATCTATCTAGTACTCTTCCCCCTAACAATTTGGTTAGTGGTCTAATATTATTGGGAATGCGTGTAAAAGAAGAAAGGAAGCACTATGTACAAGCGAATCATTGCCGCCAGCCTGTTAGCGGTAGGCGCACTGCCCGTGAATGCGGATGATCACACCTGCGGCAAAGTAACCATTGCCGATATGAATTGGAACTCTGCAAGCTTAATTGCCAATATCGACCGTTTTATTCTCGAGCATGGTTACGGATGTGATGCAGAGCTGGTGCCGGGTGACACCATGCCGACCGGTACCTCGATGGTCGAAAAAGGAGAGCCCGATATTGCGCCGGAATTTTGGAGCAACTCAATGCGTGAAGGACTGCAACGTGGTATCGACGAGGGCCGGATTCGCTATGCAGGCAAAGCCTTGATTAATGGCGGTGAAGAAGGATTCTGGGTGCCGCAATATCTCGTCGATGACTACCCTGAGCTGAAAACCATTTCGGGGATTAAGGCGAATGCCAAACTATTTACTCACCCTGAAGACCCCTCTAAATCTGCATTCTATGGCTGCCCCGCCGGCTGGAATTGCCAGATCACGTCAACCAACCTCTTTCGCGCCCTCAACCTTGCCGATAGCGGCTTTGAAATGGTTGACCCGGGCTCTGGCGCTGGCTTAGCCGGCTCAATCGCCAAAGCTTATGAACGTAAAGAGCCTTGGTTCGGGTATTACTGGGCGCCCACGGCCGTGCTCGGCAAATATGACATGGTCAAAATAGACTTTGAATCCGGCACCGATATTGATCACTACAAACAATGTGTGACCGCGAATGACTGTCTCAACCCAAGGGTCACTATGTATCCCGCGGCTGATGTTGATACCGTGATCACCGAACGATTCGCAAAGCGTGCACCAGACGCCGTGGCTTATCTCGAAACACGAGGCTTTACTAACGACCAAATGAATACACTGCTTGCCTGGATGGAAGAAAATCAGGCCGATGGCGAATATGCCATGACACACTTTTTAATTGAGCACCCTGAGATCTGGACATCATGGGTGTCCGATGATGTCGCCGATAAAATCAACAATGCACTTTAACCTCACTCAGCGCAGTCTTTGGCTGCGCTGCGCTTTCCCCGCAGTAAAGGAACCCCCTGAAAATGGCAAATTCATGGCTAACTGATGTGCCTGAAATGAGCAGACGAGATCTGCTTGAAATACGTAAAACCCTCGACGGTGCCTATCGCAGCTTCTCCCGTGAATACGGCGAATCTATCGAGTCTTTTTTTGACCCCTTACTTAACTTTCTGGTTTGGTTCGAAGATTTGTTGCTGTCGACACCGTGGTGGTTAGTGATCGCGATTCTGGCCGGTATTGCCTATCTGGCCAGCCGCTCGTGGAAACTGCCTCTGGCCGTGGTGGTCGCATTCACGGCCATCGGCTATCTGGGAATGTGGGAAGACACCATGAGCACCATGAGTATTATTCTCGTCTGTACCCTGCTCGCGATTGGTGTCGGTGTACCAATTGGGATAGCCATGTCAAAGTCAGACCGTACCCAAGCGATTGTCACGCCACTTTTGGATGTTATGCAAACCATGCCGGCATTCGTCTACCTGATTCCAGTGGTTATGTTGCTTGGGATCGGGAAAATTCCCGGTGTCATTGCCGTGGTGATTTATGCCATTCCGCCGGTGATCCGATTAACCAATTTAGGCATCCGATTGGTCGATAAAGATGTTCTCGAAGCAGCTACCGCCTACGGTGCCAGCGGTATGCAGCGGCTTTTCCAAGTTCAGCTACCCTTGGCAATGCCCACCATTATGGCCGGTATTAACCAAACCATCATGATGGCCTTGGCCATGGTTGTTATCGCATCCATGATTGGTGTGGCAGGCTTGGGGCAACCCGTTCTCAAATCCATTACTAACCAATACTTTACCCTAGGTCTTCTGAACGGTTTAGCCATTGTGGCGCTCGCCATCATTTTTGACCGCGTTTCACAAAGCTACGCCAAACGTGCGCAGCAGCATTTAAAAGGAAGTGAGCATGACTGAGCCAACCCATGACACGCTGATTGAAATTGAAGGCCTGTACAAGGTGTTTGGTAAACACCCTCACAAAGTGATGGCCAGTGTGAAAGACGGAAAAAGCAAAGATGACTTGCTTCAACAAACTGGGCATACCATTGGGTTAAGTGATATCAACCTCTCGATTCGACGCGGTGAAGTCTTCGTGATCATGGGGCTATCGGGGTCGGGGAAGTCGACCCTTATCCGTCACTTTAACCGTCTGATTGATCCTACCGAAGGTGCGATTCGCATTGAGGGCACGGATATTATGCAGTTCTCTCAACAAGAGTTGCAGCAATTCCGCCGTCATAAAATGTCGATGGTCTTTCAACGATTTGGCTTATTACCGCACCGTACCGTTAAAGAAAATGTCGCGTTTGGGCTGCATATTCAAGGCGTGGCCAAAAAGGAACGCGACGCCACAGCCCAACAGTGGTTATCAACCGTTGGTTTGGAGGGGTACGCGGACCAATACCCTGCGCAATTGTCAGGGGGCCAGCAGCAACGGGTAGGACTCGCGCGTGCCTTGTGTACCGATGCCGATATTTTGCTCATGGACGAAGCCTTCTCTGCGCTGGACCCGCTTATTCGCAGCGAGATGCAAGATCAATTGATTGAGTTACAAGAGAAGTTACATAAGACCATCGTGTTTATTACACATGATCTGGATGAAGCCTTACGCTTGGGCGATCGCATTGCGATTTTGCGCGATGGTAAACTCGTACAGGTTGGTGAGCCCGTCGATATTCTATTGCGTCCAGCAGATGACTATGTGGAAGCCTTTGTCAAAGATGTGAATCGCGCCCGCGCACTAACGGTGGAGACGGTGATGCAGCCGCAGATCTGTCGCATAAGTGCAAATACCATTGGCGATGCCATCACGCAAATGCGTCAACAGAAAGCCAGCTATGGCTATTATGTCACCGAAGATGGCTACCAAGGCACACTAAGTGAAAAAGCGCTCAGCAAAGCTGATCCCAGTACACAAATTGATGCCAGTATGATTGAAGATGTGCCTGCTATCGACCAAGACTCCTTGCTTGAACAAGTGATCCCAGACACGCTGGCATCGAAGTGGCCGCTCCCTGTTTTTGACAAAGAAGGGGAATTGATTGGCCACCTTTCACGCCAAACGGTTGCCACGATTCTCAGCGAGAAAGCCGCCTCCACAAAGGATCCCGACGCTCCCGCGATTGCGAGCTAACCGGTGACAGCGGCTATTTTATTAGCCGCTGTGTTCATCAAACTAAACAGTGATATTAGTCGCAAATCACACTATTGAGACAGGTGTCATTCCCCTGCAACAGTCGCTGCCTAACCTGCCCCTCATCCGAACATGAGTAGTTGGTAGGAAACAACATGAGTGTACGACAGCGACTGTTAATCGCATTTTCCCTCTTCATTGCATCCACGATTGGGCTAGGAAGCTTATCGCTGTGGATTTCATCCCGCTCTGCGCAAGCCTCTTCAGAATATGTCAATCAACAGCTGCCTGAAGTCTGGGCGTTGCTCGCGCTGGAACGCGATCACCGCAACTTGGTCAACTTATCGCAAAAAATCAAAGCACAGTTATTGTTCTGGAATGAAATTCAGCCGCAGTTTGAACAACTTCATCAAGACTATCAGCAAAGCTGGCAAGCACTCTCTCGCTCTCCGTCGCTCGCCACCTGGCGCGCGAAACATCAAGCTGATAAACAGGCATTCGATGACTATCTCGTCCAGCTAGAAAAAACCATCGCTGCCAAAAGCTTCTATGATGCGGGGAGGTTAGTCGACTTTGATATGTATCCGGCCGTTGATCTTATGCTGCTCGCTATCAACGAGAAGCTGGCCGAAAGGCAATCTCATGCGAAACACTCCGCAAGCGGGCTGATCACCTTTCTAAACCAACAAGCGCATACCGTGTATATTGGTTGTGGCGCTACCTTACTCTTGGCATTGGTATTGATGACATGGTTGCGCAAAACTGTGGTGGTTCGCTTGGATCATATCGCTAATGCCTTAACAGATATTGACCAGCGCTCCGATCTGAGTACCCGCCTCACCGATCGGTACAGTGATGAGGTCAGTGCAGTCGCGCGGGCCTCTAATAACTTACTCGACAAGTTCTCGCATTTTGTCACTGACATTCAATCGCGAACGGCCGAATTAGATGGTCAATCTGACACGCTCGATACCCAAAGCAAACAAGTCGCACAGATTAACCAGCAGACCCGTCGTCAAGTCGACGACGTCGCCCAATCTCTCAGCGTCATGGAAAGTGCCACCACAGAAATTGCCAGTGCCATTCATGATACGCGCGAGTACATTAGCAAAGTGTCGCACGATAACGACGAGATCCAGCAACAAATGCGGGCTACCGACGCCGCTATCGCACACAGTGTGGGTATCGTGGAGAAGGTATCGTCAACCATGGCAACACTGAAACAAACCAGTGAGCAAATTGCAGGGGTCATGGATGTGATTGAAGGGATTGCGGAGCAAACTAACCTACTGGCATTAAATGCAGCCATTGAGGCCGCGCGTGCCGCCGAGCATGGCCGAGGGTTTGCGGTCGTTGCCGATGAGGTCCGAGGCCTGTCACAGCGTACGGCACAATCGACCGGTGATATTCGCAATTGGATTAACGATCTCTTAGGACAAGTTGATACCGCCAGTTCACTGCTCACAGAAACACAAACGGCCAGTGCCTCCAACCAGCAAGCCAGCGTTCGTCTTCAAGGCTTTCTCAGTGATATGGATGCCACATTCCAAGGCTTAGAACAATTGAGCGCCGAGGTAGAAGCCGCATTGGCCTCACAGCACAAGGAAATTGAACATCTCACTGCTGGCCGACGTGCGCTCAAGCAAGGCAGCCAATCGCTCACTGAAGCCATCAATACCACCAGCGACGTCAGTGGCCAGTTGAGTCATCAATCGAGTGCACTCACCACGCTAACCGACCAGTTTCAGACTTAAACCGGCATCAAAAAGCCACCTTCATTAACTTAAGGTGGCTTATCAGCTTTTACTGGGCCGCTTTAATGCGTTCAAAGCCTGCTGCTAAGTCAGTGATCAAATCCTCTACCGCTTCTAAACCAATGTGCACACGGACTAAGGTGCCACTGAAACTCACCTTACCGGCAGGACGAATACGGTTGAGTTGTTCAGGTTGATTGGTCAACAGCAACGACTCAAACCCACCCCATGAGTACGCCATGCTAAAGTGCTGTAAGTGATCACAGAACGCTTCCAGCTGTGCATCGGTAAGTCTTTGGTCAAAAACAAACGAAAACAAGCCATTACTCCCAGAAAAGTCTCGCTCAAAAAAGACATGTCCGAGGCAATCAGAAAACGCGGGGTGAAGGACGTGCGCGACTTCCGGCTGCTCTTTTAGCCATTGCGCAATCTGTAGAGCACTTTGTTGATGTTGCTTCAGACGCACCCCTAGGGTACGCAACCCTCTTGCCGCTTGATACGCCGTCTCGGCATCAATGGTTTGTCCCATCAAATAGGCACGTTCTCGTAGCTGCGGCCAACAGCGACGATTTGCCACCGCGGTGCCGAGCATATGATCAGAGTGGCCAATAATATACTTGGTGCCGGATTGAATCGAAATATCGACCCCATGTGTTAAAGGCTGATATAAAACGCCAGCAGCCCAGGTGTTATCCATCATAATGATTGCCTCTGGCGCTTTGGCGCGAATCGCTTGCACCATGGCTGGCGTATCATGGACTTCCATGGTGTACGACCCAGGCGACTCGAGAAACACAATCCGGGTATTAGGCCGAATACGCTCAGCGATTTGGCCCCCTTCAAGCGGATCGAAAAACTCAGTCTCAATCTGCATATCGGCAAGGATAGTTTGGCAAAAGTCTTGTGTGGGCTCGTAAGCCGAGCCTGTCACCAGAATGTGGTCGCCCGTTTTCACAAATGCCAAGATACTGTTGGCAATGGCGGCAGCGCCACACGGAAACAACGCACATCCTTCACCTTGTTCGAGCTCTGTCATCGCATCTTGCAGGGCAAAATGCGTCTGGGTGCCACGGCGGCCGTAAAACAAGGTGTGCTGGTGTCGATGCGCAATTGCATGTTTTTTGTCGGCGAGCGTGTCAAAAACGATGGAGGAAGCACGCTGGATTACAGGGTTCACACCTTGTTGGGTATAACGTTTATCGCGCCCCGCGTGAATCAATTGCGTGCTCAGGTATTTTTTTTCCATAATTCCTTACCCAAATATTTGCTCCATAGATACCTTACCCTAAGCATTATTTCTTTAGCAGTAAAGCCATTTAGCCATCTATTTAAATAGATTCAATCGCACGTCTCCTTGTTATTTATGGCATGGATGACGAAACCCCGCGGCTACAATGTCGAGTTGTATGAAAATAACTATTTAGATCACTAAACAGATCACAAATTAAGCACGCCAGGTGGAAAAGCGCAGAAAGTGTATATACATTGTATATCCAAACGATAGGCAAATGCAGATGACAAAAAAAGAAAAAAGTAAAAAAGACAGTCAGTTACTCATTCGTATTAATAGTGAGCAACGCGATGCCTTCTTGTCAAAATGCGAGGATCTCGACACGTCAGCTGCTAGAGAGATCCGTCGATTTATCAAACAATTTTTAAAAGAACACGAAGAAAAAAAGAGCTCATAATCACAGTTTTAGGTGCAACTTGCCGGCACCTGTCCACGGCATTGAAGCCGTATTGCGGTGGCGAAAACACCGGCAATGACAACGAAAGGAGAAAACCGATGGCTAAAGCATCAAAGAAAGATCTGAAAAAATCGATCAAAAAGACCAAAGCAAAAGTTGCTAAACAAGAAAGCAAATTGAAAAAGCTGAAAAAACAGCTGAAAAAAGCCTAAATACAGCGCCTCCACTTATCGAGGCACTCGGTTAGCTAGGCATAGCGCGTATAACGCAAAAAAGCTCGGGACATGGTGCCCGAGCTTTTTATTTGGCTCAATTAAACCAGAATGGCAAACAACGCCTAGTGGCTCGACTCCGCTTCGCCGACTGGCTCGACCGTAAAGCGACCGACATCAACACCGACCACTCGCACTTTGTCGCCTGCTTGCAAGCTAGCATCATGACAGCTGCCACTAAGCACTAACTGCCACGCCACACCCGAATACTTAATTGTCGCTGGATGTGCCGACGTTAACGGCTCAGTCAATGTCAGCGTCAAACCAATAAAGTCACTGTGCTTGTTATCAGGGCTGCGTGCACCACGTTGCAGCCGCTTTAGCGGCTGCCACAGCGCGGCGGTTAACAATCCAGCGCCAATCCCAGTTGCGCTAAACATCACGGTCACAGTTTCCGGCAGCACGCCGAGCATCGCCAAAAGACCCGCCAGCACCGCAGCAACCCCTGTTGCCAGCAATACGATGGTTGATAAGCCAAGCAACCACACTTCGACTACGAGCAGTAACAGCCCGATAACCATCGTCATCTCAGCTAGATGGGTGGAAAACCAGTTGTGCATATTAGCCTTTCACTTTGTTCAGTGTTTGAATGATGGTCATCGCTTCAGCAACCGTACTCGCTGCACCGGTCCCCGACTCAGGAAGCAATACGACAGAAGACTCTTTCGCGATCGCTTCTTTGGCACTGATGGCTTTTTCTGCCAAGTCTAATTGGATGGCTTTCTGGCCCTCTTCCGTGATCGCTCGTGAACCGACAATTTCAAGCGCTTCAGCTTGTGCTTCCGCGACCGCGATAATCGCTTTCGCTTCCCCTTCGGCTTTCAAGATCTGCTCAGACTTTTCCGCTTCTGCAGCAAGTACCCGTGCTTGTTTTTGCCCTTCTGCAACGTTGATATCCGACTGACGTGCCCCTTCTGACTCAAGGATCACCGCACGTTTTTCACGTTCGGCTTTCATTTGACGCTCCATCGCATCCAATACGGAACGCGGCGGATCAATATCTTTAATTTCATAGCGAAGGACTTGTACGCCCCAAGGCTGAGCGGCTTCGTTAATCGCCGAGACGATTGCCGTATTAAGGCTTTCACGCTCTTCGAAGGTCTTATCTAGTTCCATCTTACCCACTTCACTACGCATTGTGGTTTGCGCCAGTTGGGTCACGGAGTAGATATAGTCATCGACACCGTAGCAAGCTTTGTAAGGATCCAGCACTTTGATATAAAGCACGCCATCTACGACTAGAGAGATGTTGTCTCGGGTAATGGCCGACTGACTCGGCACATCGAACGCTTGCTCTTTTAGCGTACGTTCATAGGCTAGACGGTCGATAAAAGGCACAATAAAGTTCAAACCCGCTTCCATCGTTTTGTAATATTTACCAAAACGCTCAATCACATAGGCGGTGTTTTGCGGAACAAACTTTACCGAGCCACGCAAGAAAACAATCACTAGGATTGCGAGTACAATCCAAACGCTAAACGCGCTAGTAAGAGAGACCATTTCGTTCATTGGAGTTCCTATCAGTAGAGGATCGACAAACAGCAACACGCTGCTACTCGTAGAAAGCATTAAGAGTACGTCAATGTCGATGAAAAAAGACAGCGCCCGATAGCATCTTTGACATCCGTCCCAATACAGGACGCGATTTTCGCCATTGATTTGCTTAACTCTGACAAAAATCTCGGCGCTTGATCTCACTTTCAATCATTAACTCAAAATAAACCGGATATAAAGTGCGAAAAGAGATTTACCTCACATTCTTTTGCGTGTATTCTCGCTAATGTTCAACCGTGTTGGTTGACGTTACTGAAAGCTGAAAGGCGACCATCGTCACAGCCAACAGTAAACTGACGCGCAAATTACGCGTAGTCCTCTTGGAGCTGTTAAGCGGCTTCGCTAATCGGAAATTTATGCAGCAATTGAATATAGAAACATCGAAACACCCTACCGTTTGGCTGGAAAGTTAGTTGTCCTGAAGATATTCGCTACATTTGCCCATAGAACGATTAATGGCACTCGCGTCACTGCTACACCTAGTTAATATATTCAGGAGACATCATGTCTAAAGCTAATGGTACCGTTAAGTGGTTTAACGAAGAAAAAGGTTTCGGTTTTATCCAGCAAGAGAACGGTCCAGACGTATTCGTTCACTTCCGCGCCATCGTTGGTGAAGGCTTCCGCACTCTAGCAGAAGGCCAACAGGTTGAGTTCGATATCGAGCAAGGTCAAAAAGGCCCACAGGCAGCGAACGTAACTCGCCTGTAAGCTAAACCAGATTTAAGAAGAAAAGGCGCCTTTAAGGCGCCTTTTTTTGTATGCGTAATCTCTCACTCCCCGCAAAAACGTATAAAAAATTCTACAAATCACTCAGCAGCAAAACTCGCCGTTTACTATGCTTTTAAAACAGTTAGCGCTTTGGCAGGAGGGAGTATGCTATCTCGGTGTTTAGTGGTAGATGATCATGAGATGATTCGAGATACCATAAGTTTGATGGCACAAGCGCTAGGGATCAAATCCGTTATCACGGCGGCCGATGGTGCTGAAGCTATATCAAGGGCCTTTCACGAACAACCTAGCTTAATTATCACTGACCTACAGATGGAGCCTATCGATGGTTTGGAGATGCTTAGGCTTATCCGTAGTGGTCGCTACCACCTACAGCACGATGTCCCGATCATCATTCTCACCGCAAATGCCTCCCAATCAGTGATAAGCGAATGCATCCGCTATGATGTTGACGCATTCATGGTTAAACCCGTTAGAAAACAAGACCTCGAAAATCGCGTTCAACAGCTAGCCAAAGATACCAAATCCAAAAAGCCACCAAAATACTACTTTGAGATGTATCAGGCCGATCCAGCTAAATCGACCGATTTTGAGCACAATGGGGCCATTGTCTTCACTGAAGAAGAGCAGGAGAAAATCGAAAACATTTCGGACACAAGCCCGACAATTGATACAACAGCACCCCCTGTTACGCCTGAACAAGCGACAGCAAAGAGCAAAGACAGAAAGTTTATTCGTTGGCAGGACAAATACTCTGTGGGGCACTCAGAACTCGATGCCAGCAACAAGCAATTACTGGCTATCATCAATGACACCTATGAGGCTATCGCGTACCATCATGCCGATGGTGAAAAAGGAGATTTTGATGATCTCGCCCAGCGGTTTCGAGACTACATTGTGTCCCACTTCCAGCTAGAAGAAGACATTCTTCACGATCTCGCCTACCCCAAATACAAACAACATGCAGCCATCCATGAACGTTTATCACGGCAAGCACATTATGTGTTACTGCAATGCCAGGCGGATCCTGAACTGTACCCTTCAGTCTTTTTCAAGTTTTTGCGTTACTGGTGGGTACACCACGTCGTCAAAGAAGACAGACAATATCGCGAATTCCTTAGCCAGTCGCCTCAATCCGCCTAGTCACCCTATTAGATTCACAAGCAGCAAAGGTGACTAGGCTTTTTGTCTATTAAAATCTATTTTGTGTCTATTTTTAATAGCCAACCGTTTCACCTCACTCAACTCCAACTGAGACGAAGTCCAAGCCGCTCCTCCCATCTTTGTGGCATGAGTCACACCAGATTGAGAATCGTCAATACATTTAGGCCAGTAAATGTTATGCATCAAAGCATTATGATTAATAAAAAATTTAACATTAACAAATCTCATAAATATCATAAAGTTACACTGTAGTGACAAACCGATTAGCGCAACCCGGGGTTGATAAACAAAATCCATCGCCTATTATGTATAACGAATTCGTTAGAGTACAAAACAATTATGTGGCGATCAAAAACGACAGATACGGCAGTTCTTGAAAACGAAGTCCTTGACCGTAAACAGATAAAACCGAGCACGCGGTTTGTGTTTCGTAAGCCATCAATTCGTGATGGTGGCGACATCTATCGATTAATCACTCAGTGCCCTCCGTTGGATGTGAACTCCGCCTACTGCAACTTCTTACAGGCAACGCACTTTAAAGAGACCTGTGTTGTGGCAGAGCGTGACGGCGACATTCACGGCTTCGTCTCTGGCTACATTCGTCCAGAGCAACCAGACACATTTTTTGTGTGGCAGGTAGCCGTATCGCCCAAAGCACGTGGAGAAGGGCTTGCCCTATCAATGGTCGAAGCGTTACTAGCGCGCAAAGTGTCACAAGACATCCGATTCATTGAAACCACAATCACTGAAGACAACGCCGGTTCTTGGGCGCTGTTCAAAAAGGTAGATCGCCTCTACGGTACAGGTGGTCAGCGCTCAGTGTTCCTTGATGAACAAGAGCACTTTAACGGTGAACATGACACCGAATACCTTTTCCGAATTCCACTCAAAAAATAACAGGATGAGTTATGGATATCTTTAAATCGCAGGAGTCAAATGTTCAATGTTACGCTAACAACTTCCCCGTCGTGTTTGAAAGCGCGAAGGGCTGTTGGATCACTGGCGTTGACGGCAAGCGCTACCTCGATTTTCTTGCTGGCGCCGGTTCGCTTAACTATGGACACAATAACCCGACGCTTAAAAAAGCGCTGATTGAGTACATCGAGAAAGATGGCATTACCCACGGCTTGGATATGCACACCGGTGCAAAAGCACGCTTTCTCGAGGTATTTAAAGAGCACATCTTGGCACCACGTAACTTGGACTACAAACTCCAGTTCACCGGTCCAACCGGTACAAACGCTGTTGAAGCGGCGATGAAGCTGGCACGAAAAGTGACAGGTCGTCCGAACATCGTTTCATTTACGAACGGCTTCCACGGCTGTACCTATGGCGCACTCGCTGTGACCGGTAATCATCACCATCGCGGTGGTGGCGGTATGCCTGTGAATAACGCGGTAACACGTATTCCGTATGATGGCTATGCCGACGTTGACGGTCTCACACTGTTCGAAACCATGCTAAACGATGCATCAAGCGGCCTAACAGGTGGAGATAAGCCTGCCGCAGTTCTGCTTGAAGTCGTTCAAGGTGAAGGTGGTCTCAATGCAGCTTCCAATGAATGGCTACAACGCCTAGAAAGTATCTGTAAAGAGCATGGCATCTTGATGATCGTCGATGATATTCAAGCTGGCTGTGGTCGTACTGGTACTTTCTTTAGCTTCGAGCCATCAGGTATCAACCCAGATATCGTGACCTTGTCGAAGTCGATTGGTGGTTATGGCCTACCAATGGCACTGGTTCTACTGAAACCTGAGCTGGATCAATGGGCACCTGGCGAACATAACGGTACATTCCGTGGTAACAGCCATGCGTTTGTGACAGCCGCAGAAGCGATTGAAACTTACTGGTTAGATGATCAGTTCCAAACCCATATTCAAGCACGTGCGGATCAACTCAATAAAGTGTTGAAAGACGTCTTATCGAAAAATGGTGACCTGTTCGACACTATCAAAGGTCGTGGCCTGATGCAGGGTATCGCATGTAAAAATGGTGATATCTCTGATGCCATTACAAGCCTTTGTTTCGAGCACGGTATGATCATCGAAACAGCTGGCCCTGATGATGAAGTGATCAAATTCTTCTCCCCATTGACAGTCAGCGAAGCTGAAATGGAGAAAGGCCTGCAGATTTTTGTTAAGTCGGTTGAGCAATACAAAAAAGACAAATTGAAAAAAGCGTCTTAATTCAAAGCGCTCACCCATTAACAAACAGACGTATAAAGGATTGACATGATTGTTCGCACATTAGAAGAATGCCAAAACAGTGAACGCCGCGTAGTGGCTGAAAATTGGGAAAGTGTCCGTATGTTGTTGCGCGATGACAACATGGGCTTTTCGTTCCACATTACCACCATTTACGCCAATACTGACACGCATATCCATTACCAGAATCACTTAGAGTCTGTGTATTGCATGTCAGGTGAAGGTGAGATTGAAACGACCGACGACGGTAAAGTGTATCCAATCAAACCTGGCACACTGTACATTCTTGACAAACATGACGAGCACCAGCTTCGCGCAAATAAAGGTGTTGATATGGTCATGGCCTGTGTCTTTAACCCACCGATTACTGGGCAAGAGACACATGACGAAAACGGTGTTTACCCTCTGGTCGATTAACCGTCTTGGGGCAGCGGGATGCTGCCCCTGTAAACCCAATCGACGACTTCAATTCATAAAAGCCCACAAGGAGCTCACATGAATCATACCGTTGAAAAGATCGGCGGTACATCAATGTCAGCGTTCGACGCTGTCATGGATAATATCTTTTTGTACCCGTCTAACCCTTATAACCGAATTTTTGTGGTTTCTGCTTATGCTGGCATCACGGATGCACTGCTGGAGTGTAAGCGTTCTGGCAAGCCGGGTATCTATCGCCTACTCGCCGCCAATAACCCGAAGTGGCGCGATGCTATGGAAGAGCTGGAACAACGTATGCTGCTTATTAACAGCAACATGTTCCCTGACCCCGTTTACCGCGAGCGTGCAGACAACTTCATTCGTCAGCGTATGGAGAAAGCGCACAGCTGCATCGAAGGTATTCTCGAAACCTGTAACTATGGGCAGTTTTCTCTAGAAAGCTATTTGCCCCAAGTGCGCGAGTTCCTCTCGTCAATTGGTGAAGCTCACAGTGCGCACAACTCTTCTCTTTTGCTTGAGAGCGTGGGAATTAACTCACGGTTTGTTGACCTTTCTGGCTGGGACAACTCCGACGAAGCACAAGGTGATTTAAACACCGTGATTGCGCGTGCTATGGAAGATATCGATCTCAGCAATGAGCTGCCCATCGTTACCGGCTACGTATACTGCGATGAAGGTTTGATGAAAACATACGATCGCGGCTATAGCGAAATGACGTTCAGTCGTATTGCGGTATTGACCAAAGCAAGCAGCGCGGTGATCCACAAAGAGTATCATTTAAGTAGTGCTGACCCGCGTATCGTCGGTCCAGAACGCGTCCAGCCGATGGGCTTGAGCAACTACGACGTGGCTGATCAGCTTGCCAACTTGGGGATGGAAGCGATTCACCCTAATGCCGCATCGGGGATGCGTGCAGTTGGCATCGAACTGGTGGTGAAAAATACCTTCGAACCCGATCATCCAGGTACGGTGATTTCCCACAAATATCGCCCGAAAGACAATGAAATCGAGATCATTGCAGGTCGTGATAAAGTGCTAGCACTGCATATCTTTGATCAATCAATGGTTGGCCATGTCGACCGCGTCAGCTATGACGTGATGGAAATCATTCGTGAGGAGAACGTTCAGCTAATCAGTAAAGAGATGAACGCCAACTCAATCACTTACTATTTGGATGGTAAGACCGCTAGCCAAGACAAAGTGATTAATCGCGTTGAGAAGCTGTATCCTAAAGCGAAGATCACCGGCGAGATGGTTGCGTTAATTTCGGTTATTGGTAGCCGTATTGATTCCAACCAGACCATGAGCCGAGGTATGCTTGCACTGCTGGACGCAGAGATTAATCCAAAAGCTGCGCACTCCTCTATGCGTGACGTGGATGTACAGTACGTGGTGTTGGATAAATTCTATCATGCGGCAATTTGCGCACTACACGCATGCTTTATTGAAAAGCCGGCCCCAAAGCCGACCATCAAAGCCGCGTAACCGCAGCGCTAAGAGATTAATTGCTCAGTCAATTTTTCTACCATTAAACGCCTCTTTCGAGAGGCGTTTTTTATTCTTATCAAATTAATTTTCCACTCCTGTTTACACTAAGCTTAGTACTAATGATTATCACAATAGATAAGTTCCGTTGATCCTTTTGCTTAACCGGGTAAAATGCCGCGTTTTATTTTGTCAGTGATACGCGCATTCTATGATTGATCCAACCTTGCTCCCTGTTTATTTAACGGCCGTTGTGGCACTACTTCTTATCCCCGGTCCAGACATGCTACTGATCATTAGTGCAAGTCTTAGTTATGGAAAGCGAGTCGGTTTTGCAGCAAGTTTAGGGAATGCGACATCCGGATTGATTCTGACCCTCTTGGCTGCTACTGGCGTGTCGGCGATGATTGCAATGTCGCCTATGGCGCTCACTGTTTTAAAGTACGTAGGCGCTGCTTATCTACTTAAAATGAGCATAGACACATGGCGAGCTTCGCCAGCGGATA
Organism: Salinivibrio sp. PR5; assembly: GCF_001996085.1. NCBI lineage: Bacteria > Pseudomonadati > Pseudomonadota > Gammaproteobacteria > Vibrionales > Vibrionaceae > Salinivibrio > Salinivibrio sp. PR5. The sequence goes on along the minus strand of NZ_MUFK01000003.1, from coordinate 36,063 downwards.
GTGAGACGCTTGCGCATCGTCAAAAGATGGGCAGACACCTATACAAACGTGCGGTCATGACGAACTTACTCAACCCCAAGGCTCTACTCTTTTTTGTTCTGTTTTTACCTCAGTTCATCTCGCAACAAATCCAAGCATCCTCAGGTATGCAGTTATTGAGTCTTGGCCTATTGCTCAATATTCTCGGGTTGGTATTCAATGTCTTACTTGTCGTGATAGTTGGCCGTCTAGGTAGCGCTTTATTCACACGTCCTAGCGTTCAGCAATACCAGCATAAAATGATGGCAATCATTTTTGCGACTCTCGCTATTTGGCTATTTTTACAACAGAATAGTATTTAGTGGTTTGTCGAAAAGACATTGAATAAAAAACCACCGAACCCTCGTGGTGCCATAAAACTTTCCCTCATTGTCTGGTATATTGTACGTAAGCTCGCCTTCAACGTGCGGGCTTTCCTTGCCTAGCATCACGAGTTTAGGCTGTTGTATCGGATGGATTCGAGTACGTGTTTGACCTTCATTTACCCACGCTAACACTAGCCTGCATCAGTATATTTTGGTTGCTAACGGTCGCTGTTTTATTGATTGGTTGGCAGTTTAATCAACACAGAGATATTAAGCTTTGGGGCGTAGCGTGCTTGTTGATCTCTGCAGGCACGTCCGTATATAACCTCGGCAATAGCACAGAGATATCAGGGCTTGTTTGGCTCGGTGCCACTGCGGCAATGAGTGCCCAAGTTTTCATCTGGTGGGGGACCCAGTCACTCGAAAAACAGCCACCTTGGTGGCGTGTCGGCGGGTTGCTGTTCACAATGGCTGTCGGGATATACTCATTACTCCTTGTCAATGATGCGCCCCTTGCGATACGCATCAGTTTTTATTGCCTATTCTATGCGGTTATGCACCTGATGGTGCTTCGTATACTGCTCAAAAGCCACTATCGCGCACGCACTGGCTATCGTTTGTATACCAGTATCGTTTCTATCCTACTGATTCTATATGGCCTGCGCATCCAGTTTGCATTTGATACGCCGTTCAACGAAACCACTTTATCCCATCGCTATATATTCATCTATTACATGATTTTGATGGCCGAGTTCGTCAAATTTGTGACCTTTATTTATCTTTGCTTCGAGCGCCTCGAATACACCTTGTGCCAACTTGCTTTGCAAGACACGCTCACTCAACTTCCCAATCGCCGTGCCTTTGTGACCCAAACTACCCAACGTCTTGAAGACGATACCGCTCACGCCTTGTTATTAGCTGACTTGGATAACTTTAAAAGTATTAACGACGTCTATGGCCATCTCGCCGGTGACCAAGTCCTGATCGCCTTTAGCCAACATTTACAGCACATCGCGCAACAAGAAGGCGCCTTGTGTGCGAGAACAGGCGGAGAAGAATTTATTCTGTTATTGAATGGTGATTCAGTCAAACGCGTACAGCAGATCGCATTGCAGCTTCGCCGACAAATTGAAGCCTGCCAAGTCAGGACAGAACAAGGACATATCATTCGCTTTACCGTCAGTATCGGTGTCGCCATCCATCGCCGCCATCAGCCTTTAACAATCAATCAGCTATTCGAATGTGCCGATGGCGCGCTTTATGAGGCAAAAGCACGGGGCCGGAATCGAATTGAATTTGCACTCACCGAGCATCACGCGGCACCCTCAAGTGTTGCGCCCATGCGAGTCACAGCCCCAACGCCTTGCGAAGAGTCGAACACAGATCTCCCTAAACGTTATCTCACACGACAATCTTTGACATAATGGGGAGTCAGACATCCTAAGGAGATCATGTAATGGACGAAAATGCCGACACGCTGCTGAACTTGCGTGTGATAGAGGTAGGTGATTACCAGCCACTTGCAGAACTGATGGATCTCGTTTTTCCCGATGTTGGCGGCGCATGGCCCAAAAGCACTATCATGCAATTGGTGACCGCGTTTCCGGATGGACAAATCTGTATTGAAGACAATGGTAAGATTGTCGCCGCGGCACTCACGCTAAAAGTGGCTTATAACCGTTTTTCTCTTCCTCATACTTACGCGGATATCATCACCGATGATGGGGTGGTATTTCATGATGCCAAAGGGGATGCGCTCTACGGCCTCGATGTTTTTGTCCACCCTGATTATCGTGGTCACCGCTTGGGGCGTCGGCTTTACGAGGCACGTAAAGATCTCTGCCAAGCGCTTAATCTCAAAGCCATTCTTGCCGGTGGGCGGATCCCTGGTTATCACAAGCATAATGATCTGACCGTCACCGAATACATCAATAAAGTACGTCGTAAAGAAATCCACGATCCGATTTTGTCGTTTCAACTATCAAATGATTTTGATGTGAAACGTTTGATGAACCGATACCTTCCAGAGGATGGTAAATCAGCAGGCTACGCCACCCTATTAGAGTGGGACAATTTCTTTTATGAAGAGGATGCCTCATCCGTCCACGATATAGAGAAGACAATTGTTCGCATTGGGGTAGTTCAATGGCAAATGCGTCATGTGCTCTCCGTCGATGACCTGCTCAATCAAGCAGAGTTTTTTGTCTCATCGCTATCGAATTATCAATCGGACTTTGCCCTATTCCCTGAGTTTTTCTGTGCGCCTTTGATGGGGCTTGCCCCAGAAAAAGGCTCTGTAGAAGCGATCCGTTTTTTAAGTGAATTCACACAGACAATTAAGCAACGTTTCTCGCAACTCGCCGTTACTTACAACATCAATATCATTGCAGGCAGTATGCCGGTATTAGAAGATGAAAAGTTGTACAACGTGTCATACCTGATGCATCGAGACGGCAGCATCGATGAGCAATACAAAATACATATCACGCCGCATGAACAGCGAGACTGGGTGATTGATGGCGGCGAAACCGTCAAAGTGATTGAAACCGATGCCGGGCGTGTGGGGATCCTCATTTGTTATGATGTCGAATTCCCTGAACTGGGACGCATCCTCGCAGAGCAAGATGTGCAGATCCTCTTTGTCCCCTTCTGGACCGACACCAAAAACGGCTATCTGCGCGTTCGCCTCTGCGCTCAAGCGCGCGCGATTGAAAACGAATGCTATGTCGCCATTGGAGGCAGCGTAGGCAACCTCCCTAGAGTGGATAACGTCGACATTCAGTATGCCGAGTCAGCGGTATTCTCACCGTCTGATGTCTACTTCCCCCACGATGCAACACTCGCCGAAGCGAATGCCAATACAGAGATGATGATCTTTGCGGATGTCGATTTAGACAAACTTAAAATGCTGCACGAGCGAGGTTCAGTCACCAACCTCAAACATCGTCGACCAAAACTGTATGCCAATCACCTGAGTCAGGAGTAAAGGCGTTTTGCCCCGTAAATTGCGGGGCAAATCACTTCTATTTATTGGCCTTTCTCACACTATGAACAAAAAATAATACAGCAACCGCCCATTTTTTACGACATACCTGCCAATCACTAACTACCATTGATTAAAAAGCAACCAATTCGGTTTATCTATCCAGTCGGCTAATTAATCATTGAGGTGAAAGGCCATGAAGCTCAAACATAGAATGCTCGTCAGCTTGCTTGGCGTGGGCATCGTGCCTGCGTTGGTGATCACATTGCTGTCGCTTAATACGGCATCTTCCTCGCTCGAGACCCAAACGTTTAACCAGTTAGAAGCACTGCGAGAGGTGAAAAAGTCCGCGGTGGAGCGTTATTTTAAAACCGCAGAAGGGCAGATCATTACCACTGCGGAAATCCCTTCTATCGCTGATGCCATGGCTTCCATGACTCAGGCCTTTACCAATTTAGCCTCCTCAGATACCGCCGTGTCATCGTCGTTAGTCCGCTATTATCAGCAGAACCTAACCAGTAAGTTACAAGCGACTGGCAACACTGGCTTACCGAGTGCACAGGAGCTCGTCGCACAGCTTTCTCCACAAACTATTGCTCTGCAAAACGCGTATTTGGTGAATAATCCCAGTCCCGTCGGCGAAAAAGGGAATTACCAAACCAGTCGCCAATTGCCCGCTTACGATCGCGCTCATCAAGCTATCCACCCCTTTTTAAGAGACGTCCAAGCGAAATTTGGCTATTACGATATTTTCTTAATTGAAGCGCAGCGAGGCACGGTGGTTTACTCCGTGTCAAAAGAGGTCGACTTTGGTACTTCGCTACTTACTGGGCCTTTTCAACGCTCAGGGCTTGCTGAGGCATTTAAACAAGGCCGTCAGCTAGCCGATGGCGATGCCGTGATTATCGATTTCTCGCCCTACTCCGCATCCGCCAATGCACCCGCAGGATTTATGGCCTCGCCTGTCTACCGTAATAATCAGTTACTGGGTGTGTTAGCGTACCAATTCCCCATTGATCGATTGAGCGAAATCATGACCGAGCGTGATGGCTTAGGCCAAACCGGTGAGACCTACCTGGTGGGCAGCGACGGCTTAATGCGCTCCAACTCATTTCTAGACCCAGAACACCGCACCGTGTTCGCTTCGTTTATGAACCCCGCTGAAGGGGCAGTCAATACTCAAGCCGTCCAGCGCGCGATTAACGGCGAAAAAGGCATTGATATCATTAGCGATTATAACGGTAATCCTGTTTTATCCGCCTATGCGCCGGTGACCGCTGGAGGGCTAACCTGGGCGATCATTGCAGAAATGGACGTTAAAGAAGCCTTTGCTGCGTTAAACGCTCTCGAACTTTCTGTCGCAGTCATTTTTGTGATTGCCGTGATGGGTATCGTTGCGACTGCCATTATCTTTGCTCGTAAAATTACCCGTCCGATTGGCGGGGAGCCTGAAGAAATGGAAAAAATCGTGCAAACCATTGCCGATGGCGATCTCACCGTCTCCTTTAATCAAGATCCGAACGCGACTGGGGTTTATCGCTCAATGCGAGAAATGACTAAAAATCTCACCGCCATGGTGTGTGACATTATCGGTGCTACCAGCCAACAAGCCGCAGCGGCAGAACAACTGTCAGCGTCAACCGTTGAGACTTTAACCAACTTCGAAGCGCAAAATGCACGCACAGAACAGGTTGCGGCAGCGATGGAGCAGATGACCGCGACCGCCAATCAAATCTCATCAAGCACCTCTTCCACGGCCGATGCCGCAGAAAAAGCGCGTGAGATGATCCACGATGGTGACAGTCAGGTCTCACTCGCCGTCGACTCTATGCGTGACTTAGTCGCGCGATTACAAAGTGCGCGCACCAAGTCTGACTCTTTAGTCCGCAGTGCAGAAGACATCTCAGGCATTTTACAAACCATTGGACAAATTGCCGATCAAACGAATCTACTCGCGCTTAATGCGGCCATTGAAGCGGCACGCGCGGGTGAGCAAGGACGCGGATTTGCGGTGGTTGCCGACGAAGTGAGAACCCTCGCGCAAAGCACACAAGACGCGACGGGTGAAATTGCCCAATTGATTGAAAACTTGCAACGCGATTCCAGCGATACAACGCAAGCAATGGTCGACAGTGCTGATGCTGCGGGCAATGTCTCAGAACGGGCAGAGTCCAGCATTGCATCGCTAAAACAAGCAGTGATGGCCGTCGAAGAGATCGCGGATATGTCACTGCAGATGGCAAGTGCCTCTGAAGAGCAATCCTTGGTCGCGACGGAGATCAATCAAAACCTCGAGGAAATTAACACCATGACCGGTGAAAACCGTCAAGCCATGGACCAAATCACGCAAGCGACGCAAGACTTGAGTGCCCTTTCTCAAGTACTCAAAGGCCACACCAGTAGATTTCATTGTCAAGGCAAGCTTGCCTAACGCTCACGCTCGGCACCTTATGTGCCGAGTACCTCTCTTCTCCCAAACAATCGCCTGACCTCGCGCAAACTCTCAACATTCGCTAGCACATAGAATGGCTATCTTGATAGAATCACCGCATTTCTGCGTAAGCGTAACAAGAGAGATTCCGAATGGGACGTAGTTTTGAAGTTCGTAAAGCGTCGATGGCCAAAACCCAGGGCGCAAAAATCAAAGTGTATTCAAAGTACGGTAAAGAGATTTACGTGTGCGCCAAAAATGGCGGTAGTGATCCAGATAGCAACCTTTCACTGCGCCGTTTGATTGAAAAAGCGAAAAAAGACCAAGTACCTGGCCATGTGATCGATAAAGCCATTGATAAAGCCAATGGTGGTGGCGGCGAAAACTATGAAGTAGCTCGCTACGAAGGGTTTGGTCCTGGCAATTGTGCCGTTATCGTCGACTGTCTTACTGATAACAACAATCGTACCTATATGGACGTGCGCCAATGCTTTGTGAAGAATGATGCCAAGATTGGCTCACCGGGCGCCGTGTCACACATGTTTGAGCATCAAGCGGTATTTCAGTTTGCGGGCGACGATGAAGAAGGCGTTCTCGAAGCGCTAGTAATGGCAGATGTCGACGTGACCGATATTGAAGCAGAAGATGGTGTGATCACCGTATTTGCGCCGCATACAGAGTTTTTCAAAGTGAAAAACGCACTCAGCGATCACCTTGGTGATACGCCTCTGGACTTGGAAGAGATTACCTTTGTTCCTCAGACCAATACAGAAGTCAGTGGCGATGACGTTGAACGTTTTGAAAAGTTCCTCGATATGCTAAACGACTGTGATGACGTACAAAACGTTTATCACAATGCTGAGCTCGTTTAAGCCGTTCACTCAAGGCGCCTTTGCAAAGGCGCCTTATTTCTCACCAAGTTGCTTGAGCAGCATTTGAGAGAACAACGCCCAGTTTTGCCGGAACTTATCTTCCCCCTGCAATAAATAACTTTGCAAGCCAACCCCTAGAAAAAAGGCATCGACAACACGGATTGCAGTATCAATTTGGTGCTGAGGAATTTTGCCTTGATAGAAGTAATCTATCGCCCGAGTGTACTCTGCGAGTCCATGCTGAGAAAAACGCTGTATTGACGCTCTGAACTGATCGTCAAATAACGCTTGCGCGGTGAAACTGTACATGGCTTTCATCGCATAAGGTTCGCATTTCATGGTGAGATACAAGGTATCACCCGTCACTTCTAGATAGCTCTCAAAATCATCAAAATTCGCGGGCTCTGCCACCGCGAGAAACATTGAAATCAACTCATCTACCGCAGCGTGTTTTACCGCATCTAGATTATCAAAATGATGATAAAGCGCCCCTTTGCTGATCCCCGCCTTCTTACCTAACTTTGTTGCAGTTAATGCTGCAAGCCCCTCATTTCCAACAATTTCTAAAGTCGTCGAGAGAATTCTTTGCCGCATCGCCTGAGAAGCAATTTCGTTCTTATTCATCGTTATTTGATCAAAAAATGAAAGACTAGTTGAAAAAATAAAACATACCGAATGTTCATTCAATTTTATTTGCATAAAATGTGACCAATAACCGAATGTTTTTTCGACAGATCTTGGTGGGCAATTTGGAAGTAATTGAAAGTTATAGCATTAAGGACAGATCAGTCAGTTAGGTGATCAAAAACAGCCTCCGAGCCCGTTTCTAGACGATCATTGTTCGGTGACACATTACGCATAACACTCAGATAAAAGGCGGGTTAGCGAGAGGAATAACACACATTGATCGCCAACAGGGCTAACCTGTAGCTAAATAACAGGATGACTAGAAAGACTTTCAGAATAGGGAAAGGAACGATGAACGCATTACACAACCGCAATGATCGCTACATGAGGTTGCGACATATCGATTGTTAAGGCAATGAAAGATGATGCTGATCGGATTTAACAATTTGATATACACGCGAATACGATGCCATCCACAGACACTTCTGGAGCCAAGGTCTACAATAGTGATAGTGCAACAAGTCGGTGACGTAAGAATGAAATGGCAATGGTGTTTACTACTGACAATACTCGCTACACTTCCTGTACACGCGAATCCCACCTACGTGATTGGCGTGCAAAACTTCTCGCAGTATTATCCGTACTCTTCCTATGCAAACCGTAATTACTCTGGCTTCAATCGGGAATTGCTCGATATGTTTGCCAAAACCCAAAATTACCGTTTTATCTACAAGCCTCTTCCTTTAAAGCGCTTGTATCATCGTTTTGTCGACGGGGCCGTCGATTTTAAATATCCCGATAGCCCAAAGTGGAGCCCAGAAATCAAGCGTAAGTCGAAAATTTTCTACAGCGAGCCTGTCGTCAACTATATTGATGGCGTCATGGTGATTGATGACAACTATGGGCAGTCTCTTAACCAACTTAAATACCTAGGTGTTGTGGCAGGGTTTACGCCTTATCCCTACCAATCTCGGATCAGCGCCGGTCAAATTCAGGTCGATGAAAGTTACAAATACGACTCACTGTTGATGAAAGTAGTGAGCGGTCGCGTTGATGGCGGGTACGCAAACGTTGCTGTTGCGCAATTTTACCTCGAGCAGATGGGGTTTCAAAAAGGCTCGGTACGGTTTGACGATACTCTGCCGCACAGCAAGGGCACTCGTCATCTTTCAACCATCAAGTATCCCGAGGTGATTGCCGAATTTAATCGGTTTTTGGTTGATCACAAAGAGGATGTCGAGGCATTAAAAGCCAGCTACGGACTCGAGTAACGAGTTTATCGCCATCTATCTGTATTCCCACTTCATTTCACGCTCGGGTGTTGTATACTCGTAGTCCTTCAAGATGCTGGTTGAAAAAGCGACCAGCTTTCTGACTGTGCCCAACAACATGGATAGATATCGCGAAGGAGCCCCTTGAGTAACCAACTGATTAGTCTGGACCTGTTTTACGCGATTGAGCATTTGATGCCAGGGAAACGTACTGTCGCCCTATTCCGTAAGTCCGTCAAACACCTTCCAGTGACAACTTTGCCTTTAACCCATTATGATTCTGCGGCAGGCTTACAATTGGCATTATTTCGGCACTGCCGCAACTATGTCGCGTTTACACAAGGCCATCCTATCTCTCCGGATTTTGATTTTTCGGGCAGTGCGGAGCAGATCTTGGCAGCAGAATCCATCATGAAGGCCTTTATTCGAGGCGCTTACTGGTGGGTGGAGTATCACATGGCTCACTACCGTGACGATTGGAGCCACGAGCAAACCCAGCGTTGGCTAAAAGACCTGCGTTTACTCGTGCAAGTGGTTATCGGTATTGGCAATTGCACCAATGCGGAGTGGATCCTCACGCATCGAGGTCCCATTCAAGCTCTGACCTACGACACCCATTTAGAGCCATTTCTCGCGAGCTACGACTAGTTAAACTTGGCGCCTTGCGTCAGTGTGTTCACGCTGACGCACTCACACCCCATTCGTTACGATAGTTTCGTTTTTTCGTCACCTTAGTTGCGTAACCTCGTTCCAAATAGGCAATTAATTGGGCGACTGTGAAACGATTAAAGCGATATCAATACGAGCGTTATGCCATTTTATGCCGCGCGTCCTATCCGAGCTATTTTGATCATACCCATTATGGATTTAGCCCAAATGGACGACGGGATATCTATGATCGCTGGGGACGGTGCATTATTCGCGTGCTCTGGCGCGATGATGACGACGTGGTGGTGGTATTTCGCGGCTCACAAACCGCGTGGGACTGGCTGGTTAATTGCGCGTGTGGACCTAAGCAGATACGAATGGGCAATGTTAGGTGTTTTGTGCACTGGGGATTTCATTATCTCCTCACTCAAAAAAGCTTACCGTGGCAACAGCACAAGCGCCGCTATCAATCCATGACCACAAGCCAGTTTGCGGATGTAGCGCAAGCTGCCGACACCTGTTCACTGGCCGGCAACACAGTGCTGGATAAGCTAGAGGCAGCACTCGCGCCGCTGCTCCAAGCCAACAAAAAGGTCTCCTTTATTGGCCACTCATCGGGAGGCGCAATGGCCGTCATTGCCGCCGCAATGCTTTATCCCTCCATGGGACAGGCAATCAAGCGCATCGTCACCTTTGGCCAGCCGGCTGCCGGTATGTGGCGTTTTAAGCGATATTATCCTTTTCACACCAAAACCTACCGTATTTGTTGTGATGTCGACATCATTACATTTTTGCCCGGTATTCCCATGCTGTATTGGCATGTCGGGCGCCTGCTTTGGCTACATGAGAACAAGATCTACACCGACACACCTTCCGTCATTCGAGTACTACGCGTCTTGTTCAGCTGGCTAACCCGTCCGATTGCTTATCACTACATGGACAAATATATCCGACGCAAAGACTATTTTGATCAACACTGATCGTTTCGTGACAGCCAAAACGTGACGTTGTCACTAAATGCCATTTATCCAAACCAATCTGTGATCGGGTTAACGGCCCACTTTCGTGTCCCAAGACTGTCACTCAACAGTCACCTCGATTTAATATTGACTCGCCAGACTCTCGACCAACTTTGCGCCCGGTGGCGTAGAGCCTCGCTATCACTAAACCCATAAATACGATAACGAACAGAAAGGAAGTCATGTCGTGAGCAAGCATATTGATCAGCGTCCACTGGATGCAGAACCCGAATTCAACCGTTTTATTGACGCCGCCGTGAGCCGTCGCCGCTTTTTACAAGGCGCAGGCGCGGCAAGTACCGTAGCTTTTTTCGCCGCTAACCCAGTTGCAAAGGCTGTGGCTGGCAGCTTGAGTAAAAGTGAATTACTCGGTTTTAAAGCCATCCCAACCTCGACGGCTGACACCGTCACTGTGCCCGAAGGATACAAAGCGGAGGTGCTGGTGTCATGGGGCGATCCTATCTTTGCCAATGCCCCCGCCTTTTCGCAGCAAAACGATGCCAGCGCCCAAGCACAACAGTTTGGTGACAATAATGATGGCATGACATTTTTCCCTCTCGCCAATGATCGCGCCTTACTCGCCGTCAATAACGAGTACATCAACGATGAGTTTCTGTTTACGCACGGCGGTAAAAACATCTCAGCCGATGATGCGCGTAAATCACAAGCGGCGCATGGCGTCTCTTTGGTTGAGCTAAAAAAAGTTGATGGCCGCTGGACGGTGAACCCGCAAGGGCGCTTAAATCGTCGTATTACCGCATATACGGAGATGGCAATGACAGGCCCAGCCGCCGGCCATTCACTGCTTAAAACCGCAGCTGATCCCTCGGGTAAAAAGATCCTCGGCACCTTTAATAATTGTGCCAACGGCGAAACGCCTTGGGGCACTTATCTCACTTGCGAAGAAAACTTTAATGGCTATTTCGCCAGCGAAAAAACCGTGACCTTAGGCAAAACCTATCAACGCTACGGCATCAGCGATACCGATTGGGGATACGACTGGTATAAACACGACGAACGCTTTGATGTCGCCAAGCACCCCAATGAGCCCCATCGCTTCGGCTGGGTGGTCGAAATTGACCCTATGGACCCCAATTCGACCCCGAAAAAGCGCAGCGCACTGGGCCGCTTTAAGCACGAAAATGCCGCACTAACAGTCAATGATGATGGTCATGTTGTCGTGTATATGGGCGATGATGAACGTGGCGAGCACCTGTACAAATTTGTCTCTGACGGAAAATACGATCCGAGTAAAGGTAGCGCTAATCGCGATTTGCTCGAAAATGGCACCTTGTATGTTGCGAAATTTACTGGCAGCGACGATAAGCTAAAAGGCCACGGGGAGTGGTTAGAGCTCACTTTTGGTAAAAATGGCCTAACCCCTGAAAACGGTTTTCCTGACCAAGCCAGCGTGCTCATTTTTGCCCGCGAAGCCGCGACACAAGTCGGTGCCACTACCATGGATCGCCCAGAGTGGGTCGCCGTGCACGCCGACAACAAGCATGTTTTTTGCACCCTCACCAATAACAAGTACCGTGGTGTGAAAGACAACCAACCATTAAATGCCGCCAACCCACGCACCAAAAACCCGTATGGCCATATTATTCGCTGGGCGCCGACCCAAGGCGATCATACTCAGACGACCTTTGAGTGGGACATCTTCGTGATGGCTGGCCACCCTGAGAAGCAATCTGGGTTAATGGCGGGTACCGATAACATCAACAAAGATAATATGTTTAACAGTCCGGATGGTATCGGCTTTGATCGTGCCGGTCGTCTTTGGATTCAAACCGACGGTGATTACTCCAACGAAGGAGACTTCGCTGGCATGGGCAATAACCAAATGCTGTGTGCCGACACGCAAACAGGAGAAATTCGCCGCTTCCTTACCGGGCCAACGTCATGTGAGATCACGGGACTAACCTTTACCCCTGACTCACGCACTATGTTTGTGGGCGTGCAACATCCAGGCGCTCACTTTCCTGCTGGTGGTGATGCCATTCCCCGCTCTTCAGTGATCATGATCACCAAAGACGACGGTGGCGTGATCGGGACCTAACAGCGCTCCGCCACGACACATTCACGTTCGCGCGCTACTTAACCAACGCCATTCAGCCCTTGTCATGACGAGGGCTTTTTACTATGCGCGACTATGGCAAGCGCGCAAATGTTGCACTTACCTGCAAACTATCAACTATATTTACAGAGGATATATGTATCGATAATGCGCCAAACTGCACCTAACAGGTTGACAAAAGAATGTAACTCATTCAAAAACAACGCGTTGGCACAATGCAGTTACCGAAGGAGCCGACAGCATGGCGACAGAGACACAAGTCACCGAGACACAAGGAACGGTTGCTGCCGTTCAGCCTGATGGCCAAGTACGTCAGATAGAGGCCAATCAAACGGTTTCGACGGGAGAGCTCGTCACCGCGGTAGGTAACGAGCCTGCCTCTGTGCGCCTTGAGAATGGTGTCGATGCAAACCTTGCATTGTCTGCCTTGCTTGTCGGCGAAGGTGAAGACGATACACTGGTACAAGATTTACCTGAGGATGTGCTTGAAATCATTGAAGCCATCCAACGCGGTGAAGATCCCAATGCCATTGAAGATGCCGCCACCGCAGCCGGTGCGGCGGCTTCAGGTTCTGCAATCACGGCCATGGCAATCATTGAAGCGAACGGCCGTATTGGCGAGATCATTGCAGGCTTACAGACCGAAGGTATCACTGACCCAGAAAGTGGCATTACCGACGAACAGCTTTTTGCTTTAACGGCGTTAAGATTGGCAAGCGCAGACGCGGTATTCCCCGCCGCAGAGACCAATGAAGCGCCGAGCGCCGAGTCGTTGACCTTCAGCACAGATGAAGACCAACCATTAGTGCTGACGCCCAATCAAATACTGCAGCAAATCAACGATCCAGATGGTGACACTCTCACTATTGTTTCCATCACCAGTGGTAATCCAGATGTCGAAATCGACGAAGACGCGTCTGGCAATATCGTTATCACACCACCGCCCAATTTCAATGGTGACCTTGATCTCACCGTCATTGTTTCCGATGGCCAAGCAGAAACCCCGTCCGATATCACGGTCACCGTGAATCCCGTCAACGATGCTCCCACGCTGCAATTCTCTGCCATATCGGTCACTGAGGATGCGGTCGCGGCCGGCGATACTGTCGGCACTGTGACGGCGACGGATATAGAAAGCGATGTCCTCACTCTGTCGTTGACTGATGGCGGACAAAACTATGTCGAGTTGCAGGGTAATAATGTTGTTCTCACTCAGGCAGGCGTAGACGCAATCAATAACGATGCACTAGATATCGCCTCGCTGACATTTACAATCACCGCCTCAGACGGCGAAACGAGCACCTCTGAAACCTTCACCTCAGCAGTGGAACGTATTGACGATCCCGCATCCATCACAGGTGATACCTCAGGCACGCTCTCGGAGGGTGAAATCGATGGCTCTGATGGAAGTTTGGTAGCCAGAGACTCGGTTTCCGGTACCTTGTCGATCACCGATCCGGACGATAGCCCAACGTGGATCGATAGCACGCAATCCGGCCTGTATGGTGAGCTCGTCTTCACTAATGGCAACTGGACCTACAACGCAGATAGCGATGCTGTGCAATCTCTTAGCGAGGGCGATGCGGTTTCGGATAACTTCACTGTGACTGCATCAGACGGCAGCAGTCAAGTGATCGCGATAACTATCACAGGCACAAATGATGATCCTGTGATTAGCGGCCAAACCCTTGGCGATGTTGTCGAAGACAGCATTTTAGAAGCGACAGGATCTCTCAGTATTTCGGATGCAGATGGTAACAATGCGCCGAGCTTTTCCGATGGCAATGTGTCCGGTCAGTACGGTGAGTTATCACTGGTGAATGGTACATGGACTTATACGCTCGATAATAACAGTAGCGTTATCCAAGGCTTAGACGCTGGCGATCAGGTCACCGATACCATTACCCTCACCGCCTCTGATGGTACTGAGCAAGCTATTGTTATCACCATTACCGGCACCGACGACTTACCTGAAGTCACCGGTAGCTTTACCGGCTCAGTCACCGAAGGCAACGTGGGCGATGCCGCGGTGACTGCCACGGGCACTATCGCGATCAGCGATGTCGATAGTGACGACGCGCCAACCTTTGCCGACGTCACACAGGCAGGCACTTACGGCTCGTTGGAGCTAGTAGATGGCGCTTGGACCTACACCCTCGATCAGTCTGCGGTGCAGAATTTAGACGCCGGCGATCAGGTCACCGACACTATCACCCTGACAGCGTCTGATGGTACTGAGCAAGATATTGTTATCACGATTACGGGGACGAACGATGCCCCTGAAGTAAGCGGTAGCTTTGTTGGTTCTGTCACCGAAGGCAACGTGGGCGATGCGGCCACTGCAACCGGCACCCTTGCGATCAGTGATGTCGATAGTGACGACGCGCCAACCTTTGCCGACGTCACACAGGCAGGCGCCTATGGGTTGCTCGAGCTGGTGAACGGTAATTGGACGTACACCCTCGATCAATCTGCCGTGCAGAATTTAGATGCCGGTGATCAAATCACCGACACCATTACCCTGACTGCCTCTGATGGCACAGAGCAAGATATTGTTATCACCATTATCGGTAGCGAAGATGCGCCTGAAGTGACCGGTAACTTTACCGGCTCAGTGACCGAAGGCAACGAAGGTGATGCACCCGTCACTGCCACGGGCACCCTTGCGATCAGTGATGTTGACACCGACGATACGCCCACCTTTGCCAATACCACTGAAGCAGGAACCTATGGTTCGCTCCAGCTAATTAACGGTAATTGGACTTACACCCTCGATCAGTCTGCCGTGCAGAATTTAGATGCCGGTGATCAAGTCACCGACACCATTACCCTCACCGCCTCTGATGGTACTGAGCAAGATATTGTTATCACCATTACGGGTACGGATGACGACCCTGAAGTCACCGGTAGCTTTGTCGGTTCCGTGACCGAAGGCAATGAAGGCGATGCGGCCGTGACTGCCACGGGCACCATCGCGATTAGTGATATTGATGGCGACGATACGCCTGCCTTTGCCGATACCGCAGCAACCGGCACCTATGGTTCGCTGGAGCTGGTGAGCGGCAGTTGGACCTACACCCTTGATCAAGCCAGCGTGCAGGATTTAGATGCCGGTGATCAGGTGACGGACACCATCACCCTGACTGCCTCTGATGGCACAGAGCAAGATATTGTTATCACTATTACGGGTACGGACGACGCCCCTGAGGTCACCGGTAACTTTACCGGCTCAGTCACCGAAGGCAACGAAGGTGATGCGCCTGTCACTGCCACGGGCACCCTAGCGATCAGTGATGTGGATGGCGACGATACGCCCACCTTCGCCAATACCACAGAAACGGGTAGTTATGGTTCACTCGAGCTGGTCGATGACAGCTGGACGTATACGCTTGATCAATCTGCGGTACAAGATTTAGATGCCGGCGATCAGGTCACCGATACCATCACTCTGACTGCCTCTGATGGCACACAGCAAGATATTGTTATCACCATTACCGGTACTGGTGATGCGCCGGAAGTCACCGGTGAATTTGTTGGTTCAGTCACCGAAGGTGACGTAGGTGATGCGGCCGTGACTGCCACCGGCACCCTTGCGATCAGTGATATTGATGACGACGATACACCGACCTTTGCGGATACCACTGCGCCCGGCACTTATGGTTCACTCGAGCTGGTGAACGGCAATTGGACCTACACCCTTGATCAGTCTGCCGTGCAGGATTTAGATGCCGGTGATCAGATCAGCGACACCATCACGCTTACTGCATCCGATGGTACCGAACAAGATATCGTTATCACTATTACCGGCACCGACGACTTACCTGAAGTCGCTGGTGAGTTTGTGGGTTCAGTCACCGAAGGCAATGAAGGCGATGCACCTGTCACTGCCACCGGAACCATTGCGATCAATGATGTCGATGACGACGATACACCGATCTTTTCCGATGTCACACAGGCAGGCACCTATGGCTCGCTAGAACTGGTGAACGGCAGTTGGACCTACACGCTAAATCAGAGCTCAGTACAGAATTTAGATGCCGGCGATCAAGTCACCGATACCATTACCCTCACCGCCTCTGATGGCACCCAGCAAGATATTGTTATCACTATTACCGGTACCGATGACGCTCCTGAAGTCAGTGGTGAGTTTGTTGGCTCAGTGACCGAAGGCAACGTGGGCAATGCACCTGTCACTGCCACCGGAACCATTGCGATCAGTGATATCGACGGTGACGATACACCTACCTTTGCGGATACCACTGAGACTGGTGCTTATGGGTCGCTAGAGCTGGTGAACGGCAATTGGACTTACACCCTCGCTCAAGCCAGCGTGCAGGATTTAGATGCCGGCGGTCAGGTCACCGATACCATCACCCTGACAGCGTCTGATGGCACAGAGCAAGATATTGTTATCACTATTACCGGTACCGATGACGCCCCTGAAGTCACTGGTGACTTTGTTGGTTCTGTCACCGAAGGCAACGAAGGTGATGCACCTGTCACTGCTACGGGCACCATTGCGATCAGTGATGTTGATAGCGATGACAATCCGACGTTTGCCGATACCACTGAAGCGGGCACTTATGGGTCGCTCGAACTGGTGAACGGCAACTGGACTTACACCCTTGATCAATCTGCCGTGCAGAACCTAGATGCCGGAGACCAAGTCACCGATACCATTACCCTGACTGCGAGCGATAACACCCAGCAAGATATTGTTATCACCATTACCGGTAGCGAAGATGCGCCTGAAGTCACCGGTGAGTTTGTTGGATCAGTGACCGAAGGCAATGAAGGTGACTCGGCGGTGACTGCCTCCGGCACCCTTGCGATCACTGATATCGACGGTGACGATGCACCCACTTTCGCCAATACCACAGCAACCGGCACTTATGGCTCGCTAGAACTGGTCAACGGCAACTGGACTTACACGCTAAATCAGAGCTCAGTACAGAATTTAGATGCCGGCGATCAGGTCACCGATACCATTACCCTGACGGCAAGCGATAACACACAACAAGATATTGTCATCACCATTACGGGGACGAACGATGCCCCTGAAGTAAGCGGTAGCTTTGTTGGCTCGGTCACCGAAGGCAACGAAGGTGATGCACCTGTCACTGCCACGGGCACCATTGCGATCAGTGATGTTGATGACGACGACAATCCGACCTTTGCCGATGTTACACAGGCAGGCACTTACGGCTCGTTGGAGCTAGTAGATGGCGCTTGGACCTACACCCTCGATCAGTCTGCGGTACAAGATTTAGATGCCGGTGATCTGGTCACCGATACCATCACTCTGACTGCCTCTGATGGCACAGAGCAAGATATTGTTATCACTATTACGGGGACGGATGATGCCCCTGAAGTGAGCGGTAGCTTTACCGGCTCGGTGACCGAAGGTGACGCGGGCGATGCGCCTGTCACTGCCACCGGCACCCTTGCGATCAGTGATGTAGATGGCGACGATACGCCCACCTTTGCCGATACCACAGAGACCGGCACTTACGGTTCGCTAGAGCTGGTGAACGGCAACTGGACCTACACCCTTGATCAGTCTGCCGTGCAGGATTTAGATGCCGGTGATCAAGTGACGGATACCATCACCCTCACCGCAAGCGATAACACGCAACAAAATATTGTTATCACCATTACAGGGACGGACGACGCCCCTGAGGTCACCGGCAACTTTACCGGCT
Source organism: Salinivibrio sp. PR5 (assembly GCF_001996085.1). Classification (NCBI taxonomy): domain Bacteria; kingdom Pseudomonadati; phylum Pseudomonadota; class Gammaproteobacteria; order Vibrionales; family Vibrionaceae; genus Salinivibrio; species Salinivibrio sp. PR5. Next base: position 18,089 of record NZ_MUFK01000003.1, on the reverse strand, counting down.
CAGTCACCGAAGGCAACGTGGGCGATGCGCCTGTCACTGCGACGGGTACGATTGCGATCAGTGATGTCGATGGCGATGACAATCCGACCTTTGCTAATGTTACACAGGCAGGCACTTATGGCTCGTTGGAGCTAGTAGATGGTGCTTGGACCTACACCCTCGATCAGTCTGCCGTGCAGGATTTAGATGCCGGTGATGAGGTCACCGATACCATCACCCTGACTGCCTCTGATGGTACCCAGCAAGCTATTGTTATCACTATTACTGGTAGCGAGGATGCCCCAGAAGTGACCGGTAGCTTTGTCGGTTCAGTGACAGAAGGTAATGAAGGCGATGCGGCCGTGACTGCCTCCGGTACCCTTGCGATCAGCGATGTCGATAGTGACGATAACCCAACCTTTGCGAACACCACAGAAACCGGCACTTACGGTTCACTCCAGCTAGTTAATGGTAATTGGACTTACACGCTAAATCAGAGCTCAGTACAGGATTTAGATGCCAGCGATCAGGTGACGGATACCATTACCCTGACAGCCTCTGATGGTACTGAGCAAGATATTGTTATCACCATTACAGGGACGGACGACGCCCCTGAGGTCACCGGTGAGTTTGTGGGTTCCGTGACCGAAGGTAATGAAGGCGATGCACCTGTCACTGCTACCGGCACCCTTGCGATCAGTGATGTCGATAGTGACGACGCGCCAACCTTTGCCGATACCACTGAAGCAGGAACCTATGGTTCGCTCCAGCTAGTTAACGGTAATTGGACTTACACCCTTGATCAATCTGCGGTGCAGAGTTTAGATGCCGGTGATCAGGTGACAGACACTATCACGCTCACCGCAAGCGATAACACACAACAAGATATTGTCATCACCATTATGGGGACCGACGATGCGCCTGAGGTCACCGGTGAGTTTGTTGGCTCAGTGACCGAAGGCAACGTGGGCGATGCCGCGGTGACTGCCACCGGCACCATTGCGATCAGTGATGTTGATAGCGATGACAATCCGACGTTTGCCGATACCACTGAAGCGGGCACTTATGGTTCGCTAGAACTGGTCAATGGCAGTTGGACCTACACCCTTGATCAGTCTGCGGTGCAGAGTTTAGATGCCGGCGTTCAGATCACCGATACCATTACCCTGACAGCCTCTGATGGCACTGAGCAAGATATTGTTATCACTATTACGGGGACGAATGATGCCCCTGAACTAAGCGGTAGCTTTGTTGGCTCGGTCACCGAAGGCAACGAAGGTGACGCGGCGGTGACTGCCACCGGCACCATTGCGATCAGTGATATTGATGACGACGATAATCCAATCTTTGCGGATACCACTGAGACGGGCACCTATGGTTCGCTCGAGCTGGTCAATGGCAGTTGGACCTACACCCTTGATCAATCTGCCGTGCAGGATTTAGATGCTGGCGATCAGGTCACCGATACCATTACCCTAACTGCGAGCGATAACACGCAACAAGATATTGTTATCACTATTACTGGTAGCGAGGATGCGCCTGAAGTAACCGGTGAGTTTGTTGGCTCAGTGACCGAAGGCAACGAAGGTGATGCGCCTGTCACTGCCACCGGCACCATTGCGATCAATGATGTCGATGACGACGATACACCGATCTTTTCCGATGTCACACAGGCAGGCACCTATGGCTCGCTGGAACTAGTCGGTGAAAACTGGACTTACACCCTCGATCAGAGCTCAGTGCAGGATTTAGATGCCGGTGATCAAGTGACGGACACCATCACCCTCACTGCAAGCGATAACACCCAGCAAGATATTGTTATCACCATTACGGGGACCGACGATGCGCCAGAAGTAAGCGGTAGCTTTACCGGCTCAGTCACCGAAGGCAACGAAGGTGATGCACCTGTCACTGCCACGGGCACCCTTGCGATCAGTGATGTTGATAACGATGACAATCCAACGTTTGCCGATACCACTGAAGCGGGCACTTATGGTTCGCTCGAGCTGGTGAACGGCAATTGGACTTACACCCTCGAGCAAGCCAGCGTGCAGGATTTAGATGCTGGCGATCAGGTGACGGATACCATTACCCTGACTGCCTCTGATGGCACTGAGCAAGATATTGTTATCACTATTACTGGTAGCGAAGATGCGCCTGAAGTCACCGGTGAGTTTGTTGGCTCAGTGACCGAAGGCAACGTGGGCGATGCCGCGGTGACTGCGACGGGCACCATCGCGATCAGCGATGTTGATGACGGCGATAATCCGACTTTTGCGGATACCACTGAAGCGGGGACTTATGGCTCGTTGGAGCTAGTAGATGGTGCTTGGACCTACACCCTCGATCAGTCTGCCGTGCAGGATTTAGATGCCGGCGATCAGGTGACCGATACCATTACCCTGACGGCAAGCGATAACACGCAACAAGATGTTGTCATCACCATTACCGGTAGCGAGGACCTACCTGAAGTCACCGGTGAGTTTATTGGTTCCGTCACCGAGGGTGATGTAGGCGATGCGCCAGTCACTGCCACCGGTACGATTGCGATCAGTGATGTGGATGGCGACGATACGCCTGCCTTTGCCGATACCGCAGCAACCGGCACTTATGGTTCGCTGGAGCTGGTGAGCGGCAGTTGGACCTACACGCTAAATCAGAGCTCAGTGCAGGATTTAGATGCCGGTGATCAAGTGACGGATACCGTCACCCTCACAGCAAGCGATGGTACTGAACAAGCCATTGTGATCACTATTACGGGGACGGATGATGCCCCTGAAGTGACTGGTGAGTTTGTTGGTTCCGTTACAGAAGGCAATGAAGGTGACTCGGCGGTGACTGCCTCCGGCACCCTTGCGATCAGTGATGTCGATAGCGACGATAATCCAACCTTTGCCGATGTTACACAGGCTGGCACTTATGGCTCGTTGGAGCTAGTAGATGGAGCTTGGACGTACACCCTCGATCAATCTGCCGTGCAGAATTTAGATGCCGGTGATCAAGTCACCGACACCATTACCCTGACTGCCTCTGATGGCACAGAGCAAGATATTGTTATCACCATTACCGGTAGCGAGGACCTACCTGAAGTCACCGGTGAGTTTATTGGTTCCGTGACCGAAGGCAACGTGGGCGATGCGGCCACTGCAACCGGCACCATTGCGATCAGTGATGTTGATGACGACGATGCACCCACTTTCGCCAATACCACAGCAACCGGCACTTATGGCTCGTTGGAGCTAGTAGATGGAGCTTGGACGTACACCCTCGATCAATCTGCCGTGCAGAATTTAGATGCCGGTGATGAGGTGACAGACACTATCACGCTCACCGCAAGCGATAACACACAACAAGATATTGTCATCACCATTACGGGGACCGACGATGCGCCGGAAGTCACCGGTGAATTTGTTGGTTCAGTGACCGAAGGCAACGTGGGCGATGCGCCTGTCACTGCTACCGGCACCCTTGCGATCAGTGATATCGATAGCGACGACAATCCGACCTTTGCCGATGTTACACAGGCAGGCACTTATGGCTCGCTAGAGCTGGTGAACGGTAATTGGACTTACACGCTAAATCAGAGCTCAGTACAGAATTTAGATGCCGGTGATCAAGTCACCGATACCATTACCCTCACTGCCTCTGATGGCACAGAGCAAGATATTGTTATCACTATTACGGGGACAAATGATGCCCCTGAAGTGAGCGGTAACTTTACCGGCTCGGTGACCGAAGGTGACGCGGGCGATGCGCCTGTCACTGCCACGGGTACGATTGCGATCAGTGATGTCGATAACGACGATGCACCCACTTTCGCCAATACCACAGCAACCGGCACTTATGGTTCGCTGGAACTAGTCGGTGAAAACTGGACCTACACCCTCAATCAAGCCAGCGTGCAGAATTTAGATGCCGGTGATCAGGTTACCGATACTATCACCCTCACTGCCTCTGATGGCACTGAGCAAGATATTGTTATCACTATTACGGGGACGAATGATGCCCCTGAACTAAGCGGTAGCTTTGTTGGCTCGGTCACCGAAGGCAATGAAGGCGATGCGCCTGTCACTGCCACCGGCACCCTTGCGATCAGTGATGTCGATAGTGACGACGCGCCAACCTTTGCCGATACCACAGCAACCGGGACTTACGGTTCGCTAGAGCTGGTCGGTGAGAACTGGACCTACACCCTCGATCAGTCTGCGGTACAGAACTTGGACGACGGTGATCAGGTGACGGACACCATTACCCTCACCGCCTCTGATGGTACTGAGCAAGATATTGTTATCACTATTACGGGGACCGACGATGCACCAGAAGTGAGTGGTGATTTTGTTGGCTCAGTGACCGAAGGTGACGTGGGCGATACCGCAGTAACTGCCACGGGCACCATCGCGATCAGTGATGTTGATGGCGACGATGCACCCACCTTTGCCAATACCACAGCAACCGGCACTTACGGTTCGCTCCAGCTAGTTAACGGTAATTGGACTTACACACTTGATCAGTCTGCGGTGCAAGATTTAGATGCTGGCGATCAGGTGACGGACACCATCACCCTGACTGCAAACGATGGTACTGAGCAAGATATTGTCATCACCATTACGGGGACCGACGATGCGCCTGAGGTCACCGGTAACTTTACCGGCTCGGTCACCGAAGGCAATGAAGGCGATGCGGTCACTGCCACCGGCACGATCGCCGTTAATGATGTTGATGGCAATGACAATCCGACCTTTGCCGATACCACAGCGTCTGGCACTTATGGTTCGCTCGATCTGGTCAATGGCAGTTGGACTTACATGCTCAATCAAAGCTCGGTTCAGGATTTAGATGCCGGCGATCAGGTCACCGATACCATCACTCTGACTGCCTCTGATGGCACAGAGCAAGATATTGTTATCACTATTACGGGGACCGACGATGCACCTGAAGTGACCGGTAACTTTACCGGCTCGGTCACCGAAGGTGACGTGGGCGATACCGCAGTAACTGCCACGGGCACCATCGCGATCAGTGATGTTGATGGCGACGATGCACCCACCTTTGCCAATACCACAGCAACCGGCACTTACGGTTCGCTCCAGCTAGTTAACGGTAATTGGACTTACACACTTGATCAGTCTGCGGTGCAGGATTTAGATGCTGGCGATCAGGTGACGGACACCATCACCCTGACAGCGTCTGATGGTACTGAGCAAGATATTGTTATCACCATTACGGGGACGAACGATGCCCCTGAAGTAAGCGGTAGCTTTGTTGGTTCTGTCACCGAAGGCAACGTGGGCGATGCGGCCACTGCAACCGGCACCCTTGCGATCAGTGATGTCGATAGCGACGATAATCCAACCTTTGCCGATGTTACACAGGCAGGCAACTATGGCTCGCTAGAGCTGGTGAACGGTAATTGGACCTACACCCTCGATCAGTCTGCCGTGCAGGATTTAGATGCCGGTGATCAAGTCACCGACACCATTACCCTGAGTGCCTCTGATGGCACAGAGCAAGATATTGTTATCACCATTACCGGTAGCGAAGATGCGCCTGAAGTCACCGGTGAGTTTGTTGGCTCAGTCACCGAAGGCAACGAAGGTGATATACCCGTCACTGCCACGGGTACCCTTGCGATCAGTGATGTTGACACCGACGATACGCCCACCTTTGCCAATACCACTGAAGCAGGAACCTATGGTTCGCTCCAGCTAGTTAACGGTAATTGGACTTACACCCTCGATCAGTCTGCCGTGCAGAATTTAGATGCCGGTGATCAAGTCACGGACGCCATCACCCTCACTGCAAGCGATAACACGCAACAAGCTATTGTTATCACCATTACCGGCACCGACGACTTACCTGAAGTCTCTGGTGAATTTGTTGGTTCAGTCACCGAAGGTGACGTAGGTGATGCGGCCGTGACTGCCACCGGCACCCTTGCGATCAGTGATATTGATGACGACGATAACCCCACCTTTGCCGATACCACTGAGGCGGGTACCTATGGCTCGCTAGAACTGGTCAACGGCAACTGGACTTACACGCTAAATCAGAGCTCAGTACAGAATTTAGATGCCGGCGATCAGGTCACCGATACCATTACCCTGACGGCAAGCGATAACACACAACAAGATATTGTCATCACCATTACGGGGACCGACGATGCGCCGGAAGTCACCGGTGAGTTTATTGGTTCCGTCACCGAGGGTGATGTAGGCGATGCGCCAGTCACTGCCACCGGTACCATTGCGATCAGTGATATGGATGGCGACGATGCACCCACCTTTGCCAATACCACAGCAACCGGCACTTATGGTTCGCTGGAACTAGTCGGTGAGAACTGGACCTACACCCTTGATCAAGCCAGCGTGCAGGATTTAGATGCCGGCGATCAGGTCACCGATACCATCACTCTGACTGCCTCTGATGGCACACAGCAAGATATTGTTATCACCATTACCGGTACTGGTGATGCGCCGGAAGTCACCGGTGAATTTGTTGGTTCAGTCACCGAAGGTGACGTAGGTGATGCGGCGGTGACTGCCACCGGCACCCTTGCGATCAGTGATATTGATGACGACGATAACCCCACCTTTGCCGATACCACTGAGGCGGGTACCTATGGCTCGCTAGAACTGGTCAACGGCAACTGGACTTACACGCTAAATCAGAGCTCAGTACAGAATTTAGATGCCGGTGATCAAGTGACGGATACCGTCACCCTCACAGCAAGCGATGGTACTGAACAAGCCATTGTGATCACTATTACGGGGACGGATGATGCCCCTGAAGTGACTGGTGAGTTTGTTGGTTCTGTCACCGAAAGCAACGAAGGTGATGCACCCGTCACTGCCACGGGCACCATTGCGATCACTGATATTGATGACGGCGATAATCCGACCTTTGCGGATACCACAGCAACCGGCACTTATGGCTCGCTGGAACTAGTCGGTGAAAACTGGACTTACACCCTTGATCAATCTGCGGTACAGAACTTAGACGACGGTGATCTGGTCACCGATACCATCACTCTGACTGCCTCTGATGGCACAGAGCAAGATATTGTTATCACTATTACGGGGACCGACGATGCACCAGAAGTGAGTGGTGAGTTTGTTGGCTCAGTGACCGAAGGCAACGTGGGCGATGCACCTGTCACTGCCACCGGCACCATTGCGATCAGCGATATTGATGACGGCGATAATCCGACCTTTGCGGATACCACAGCAACCGGCACTTATGGCTCGCTGGAACTAGTCGGTGAAAACTGGACTTACACCCTCGATCAGTCTGCGGTACAGAACTTAGACGACGGTGATCAGGTCACCGATACTATCACCCTCACTGCCTCTGATGGCACTGAGCAAGATATTGTTATCACCATTACGGGGACGGACGACGCCCCTGAGGTCACCGGCAACTTTACCGGCTCAGTGACCGAAGGCAACGAAGGTGATGCGCCTGTCACTGCCACCGGCACCATTGCGATCAGTGATGTGGATAGCGACGACAATCCGACCTTTGCCGACGTCACACAGGCAGGCACTTACGGCTCGTTGGAGCTAGTAGATGGCGCTTGGACCTACACCCTCGATCAATCTGCCGTGCAGAACTTAGATGTCGGTGATCTGGTCACCGATACCATCACTCTGACTGCCTCTGATGGCACAGAGCAAGATATTGTTATCACTATTACGGGGACGGATGATGCCCCTGAAGTGAGCGGTAGCTTTACCGGCTCGGTGACCGAAGGTGACGCGGGCGATGCGCCTGTCACTGCCACCGGCACCCTTGCGATCAGTGATGTGGATAGCGACGACAATCCGACCTTTGCCGATGTTACACAGGCAGGCACTTATGGCTCGTTGGAGCTAGTAGATGGTGCTTGGACCTACACCCTCGATCAGTCTGCGGTGCAGAATTTGGATGCCGGCGATCAAGTTACCGACACCATCACATTAACGGCTACTAACGGCGTACAACAGGACATTACCATTACTATTACCGGTACCAATGACGCCCCCACCTTGGCTCAAGCCGTTTCAACACAAACTCTGCAAGAGGATTTTGTTAGCTACACCATTGATCTTAATACAGTGTTTTCCGATATCGACAGTGACGATACTTTGAGTTTCGATGTGGCAAATGTGCCCAGTGGGGTCTCCGTCTCTATTGATGCGAATGGTATCGCAACCATTTCATCGGTCGCCGATTGGAGTGGGACAGAGACAGTAAGCTTCCGCGCCACCGATACGCAAAATGCGAGTCTCACCCACGATGTCACCTTCAACGTCGAAGGGGTTGCTACCGCCCCCACACTTACGGTCAGCCGTGGCGATCAATCACTGACTTATATCGACAACGCAGGACAAATCTCCGCCACTGACCCTGGCGCGGGCGGGTCACGTGCGATTCTTTCGCCCTTAACAATCTCCGGCACCGCCAATGAATCGGGCGAAACACTTACTTACCGAATCAGCGGCTTACCGGATGATGCAGTATTATCAGCGGGGACAAAAGAGGCAAGCACCGGCGATTGGTTACTCACGGACGCGCAACTGAGTGGTCTTAATCTCGCCTCTCCTGCCGATATTACTGGTGTCACGCTATCGATTACGGCTATCAGTACCGACGGCACGGATCAGGCATCAACCACGGCCACGCTGAATCTAGAAAATGATAGCTTTGCACAGACCGAAGGACAAACCACCAGCATTGCTAGTGTCGACGGACTGATCAGCAACGATACAGATACACAGGCCTCTGTCACCCGCGTTGCCACCAATGCTAGCCAAGGAGAAAGTGGTAACAGTGAAATTGTTATCGGCCCTGCCACCATCGCCACCGCATTGGGTGGCAGTGTTACTGTCAATGCAGACGGTAGCTTTACCTACACTGCACCGGCAGTGAATCATGCAGGCGGCGGTCAAGTCTATGACAGCTTCTCCTACCAAAGCAGCGAGAATAACGAGTGGACAACCGTGACCTTCGATGTGAGCGACTCTGCGCCGGTAGCCCATGATGATAGTGATAGCGTAGCCTCTGGCGCCTCGACAGGTGGGAACGTGATCACTGCCGGCGCCGGTGCCGATACCCTCGGGGCGGATACCACCACGGTGACCGCGGTTAGCTTCAATGGCACCACCTATGCAGTCAACGGCAGTACTGTGATTGCCACATCGCAAGGGCAATTAACCATTCAACCCGACGGCAGCTATCTGTATCAATCATCGGTCGCGTCAACGACGGATGCCAGCACGCTGGACGATGAAGTATTCACCTATACCCTCACCGACAGCGATGGGGATACCAGTCAGGCACAGCTCACACTCGGTCATGACAACAATACCCAATTAAACGCCGATATCGCTTCAGTCAGCGAGCAAGGGTTGGTGAGCGACGATAATAGTCAAACTACCCAAGGTAACCTGTTGGATAATGATACGGGGATAGGCGTCAATGTTAGCCTGCATCAAATTAATGGGCAAAGTTTTGGCAGTGATGGGGTTTTAACCCTCACCACCGCCATTGGCACTCTGACTGTTTATAACCAAGACAACACCCAAGGTTATCGCGCGGGTGACTACACCTATACGCTCAATAATGCCACCAGCGGTGATAACGTGAGCGACGCCTTCACCTACACTACCTATGATCCGACGGCATCTACCGCGTATCGCTCATCAACGTTAACCATCAACGTCCAAGATGATACGCCCACATCTGACAACATCGAAAGTGCCTTATACGCCACGGCGGAGAGTAGCTCGACGTTTAACCTTATTCTTACCGTTGATCTGTCCGGCAGTATGTCCGATCAGGTTGATCCAAGCGATCCGGACTCACCCACTCGGATGGAAGTTACCAAAGCTGCACTGAAATCTATGGTAGAAGAATACGACAAACTCGGGGATCTCAACATTCAAATCGTATCTTTCTCGGATACCGCGAGCTCTTCTGGCTGGATTCAGAATGACGTCGGTAGCGCATTAGACGCAATCGAGGGTCTGTATGCCGGCGGCGCGACCCGATACGATAACGCGCTGAACGAGATCATAGATACTGTCGATACTTCAGGGCTGGCTGCGGATAAAACCATCTCGTATTTTATCTCGGACGGGATGCCCAATGATGACTTTGAAAGTAACACTAGCCTGCAAAGCGCATGGCAAACTTATGTCAGTACGCAAGGTATTGACGAGTCCTTCAGTGTTGGGGTCGGGGATGGCATTACGACATCGCCACTGACCCCCATAGCTGCAAGTAGCTCAGGCAATACCAGTGACAATGTATTGCTGGTCACCGATGAAAATGAGCTCGCCTACTCACTACTACAAACCATTGAGAGTGGACAAGTGTCAGGCGGCCTTGTTCTATTGGATGATGACGGCAATACTGTCTCCTTATTCGGGGCCGACGGTGGCTATATCTCCGCGCTCACCTTGGATGGACAAACGTACAGCTATGATCCCACGACTGACAGCGCACAGCAGACCTTTGAAACCGCAAAAGGCGGTATCCTCACCATCAATTTTGATACCGGCGAATACGACTACCGCGTGGCGGTCGACAGAGATATTCTCAACGAGCAAGAGCAAATCGCACTGACGCTTACCGACAACGATGGCGATAGCAGTGACGTCAATGTCGTCATTAATCTCTACTACGAGGCACGGCTTGACGCCAATCACGATATAGTGATCACCAATATTCATGACGGTAGTCCGATCGTCATTCCCGGTTTGGCCTTAACCCATAATGACATTCCTTCGATGGGCAGCACGATCACGGCTACCAGTAATGCGATACAAGGGTCGGTAACGGGCACGGATGACATCACCTTCACACCTGATGGTGCGATAAATCCGCAAACCGTTCTTGATCCCATCGGTAACGACTCTGAGTTTATCGCGGAATCCGAGCTCGGCGACTTCGCTGACTCGTTTGCTCAGGCTCAGAGCCTAGATCGCGGTAAGTTCGGCACCATGACACAGGAGGTATGGGCGCATATTGATGCCGGTAACTATGGTGCCAACGCAGCTCTGACAGGTACGGTCCAAAACGGCACCGACAGTGATATGACAAAAATGGATCTCTACCAAAACGAGACCTTACTTTTTGATGATGATCGGTGGTGGAATGACCTCAGCGTTAGGGTTTATGACCAAAACCAACAGCTGCTGGATACTCTCAATCCAGATACTGGCAGCAATAGCTTTACCGCCGGTCAACAAGGCACTTATTACTTTGAGATCGTCTCCAACAATGCTTTAAATACGACCGAAAGCTACGAGATTTATCTTACCTTGGATAGCTCAAATGCGGTGCTACCAGAGCCTGAGCATCAATTTGAATACACCACCTCTAACGGTAGCTATGTGGACAGTGCGCTAGTTGATATTATTGCCGTTGATGACCAAACACTGGAAGGCGGCTATCAAAGTGAAATCATCGCCGCCGATACAGGTGATGATACCCTGATCGGTAACGAGGGAGATGATAGCTTACTCGGGAATCATGGCGATGATACGCTTGATGGCGGTCTTGGCGATGACCTGCTGATTGGCGGTAAAGGGGACGATACGCTGACTGGCGGGCTTGGGTCGGACACATTCGCCTTTTTGAGCGGTGATCAAGGGTCGGTCGGCGCAGAAGCGGTCGATCGCATTACGGACTTTGATGTGCAAAAAGACACTCTCGATCTCTCCGAGCTGCTGATTGATGAAGACCAAGCCGGTGCAAACCTTGAAGACTATCTAACCCTTGAGGACAACGACCAAGGTGAAGCCACCTTATACATTTCCTCAGCGGGCGATAATCAAATCGATCAACACGTAGTGTTCGAGAACCTCAGTGTGGCAGATATGGCCGCAGCCTACGAGATTGATATCAGTGGCCTGAGTAGCCAAGAGCTCAGCGCTTCAGTGATTGATGCCATGATCCAACAAAGCAAATTGATGACAGATTAGCACCCACCTCACACGCCGATACCTCGCCCTGAGGTATCGGCAACTTTACGTTTTATTTTTATCGCCAAAGGGGCAGAATAGCGCCAAAGCTCGGGAAATAAACAATAGGGAGCAACTTTGTTATCTGAGTTAAAAAATATTGCCCAACTGTTGGTCGATAACAAGCTACTGACCACCATCGGCGTCATTATTATTGTCAGCGTTATTCGCCGCCTAATCTTACGCCGTATTCGCGGTGACAGTAACTTTCTCAGTGAAGATCAACGTAAGTGGATCTCTCGCACTAAAAATGGTGCGTTTAGCTTACTGTTGCTGTTTTTATTCTTATTCTGGAACACGGAAATTAGCGAGTTTGCCCTATCGCTTACTGCCATCGCAGTGGCCGTCGTCGTCGCATCGAAAGAAATCATTTTATGCTTTACCGGTTCTATTCAGCGTGCTAGTTCACGGTCATTTCGTATCGGGGATTGGATTGAGGTAGGTAACTCTCGCGGCGAAGTGATCGAGCACAATTTGATGGCGACTAAAATTCAAGAAATTGATGGTCACTATTGCTACACCGGAAAAACTGCGACGCTGCCCAATAGTTTGTTTTTTACCACCACGGTAAAAAACCTGAATTTTATGAAGCGCTATGTCTATCACCATTTTCATACAGTGATCCGTGGCGATATTAATTTATATCCCCATATTCCCGCGTTGCTGGCACGCATTGACGATCATAGCGAGGATTTTCTTGATGTCGCTCGACGCTATAACCATGTGATTGAACGTCATGCGGGTGTGGATTTACCTGGGCCTGAGCCCCATGTTTATTTGTCGCATACCGACACCGGCGAGCAGCATGTTCACGTCCGTCTGTTCTGTCCAACCGAACGCGCCGCCGAACTCGAACAATTAATACGGGAAGACATTATGACGCTTTATTGCGAAAAACTGCTCCCTGCCGCTGACGGAAAACGGCCAGAGAGCGCCGACGCTGCTGCGTCAGATACTCCCGCGCCACCAGCAAACCCATAACAAAAAGCGCTCGTCGTTACGGCGAGCGCTTTTCAATCCCTGCTTTCTTGGTAAAGGTTTACAGCAAAAACAAGGTTCCTAACCCAAGGAAGGCAACAAAACCAACAATATCCGTCACCGTGGTTAAAATGACCGATCCTGACAGAGCCGGATCAATTTTCAGCTTATCGAGAATGACCGGAAGAAAGATACCAGCCAAGGCGGCACTGATAATATTGGCGACAATGGCAGCACCAATCACCATCCCTAGTCCCCAGCTGTTAAACCAGTAACCGGCGATCAAACCAATCACTATCGCCCAAAGCACACCATTCAGTAAGCCCACTTGCAGCTCTTTGTTCAATAACGGCCTCAAGTTACTTTTAGATATTTGTCCTAGTGCTAAGCCTCGCACAATCAAGGTTAGCGTCTGGCTTCCGGCGATCCCACCCATTGACGCCACCACGGGCATCAATACCGCCAGCGCGACCACTTGTTGTAAGGTTGCTTCAAATAAACCGATAAACCAAGAAGCAAGAAAAGCCGTCATCAGATTAATGCCAAGCCACAGTGCACGATTGCGCGCGCTTTTCATTACCGGGGAGAATAAATCTTCATCTTCATCTAAACCCGCCGTGGCCATGATTTGCGCTTCTGCTCGTTCCGCTTGCATCTCATAGGCAGTGCCAAGGTCAAGCCGACCAATCAACATCCCGCCATCGTCTAGCACTGGTAAGGCAACTTCTTCACTGCTAGCGACCTTATCGGCACTCACGTAAATATCCTCGCGGGCATTCAGACTCGGGAACTGTTCGCGCACCAGCTCACTAATTTTGAGCACGCCATCAGCACCAAAGAGTTTGTGAATCGGCACCGCACCAACCCATATTCCACGGCTATCAACCACGAACACATGGTCACAATATTTAGGCATCACACGGCGCAGTAAACGCAGTACGACATTCACTTTTGTTTTCGCCGGTACCACTAAAGGTTGATGATCACACCAGTGCCCTACCTCGCTATCTGCATATTGCTGAGCAGAGGCATACCGTTGCTTTTGCTCCGTATCCATGCGCCCCAATGCTTCTTCCAGCAAAGGTTCGGTGAGCACATCTTGCAGCTCCAACAAGGTGTCGGCATCCAGTTCCGCAAACAAGTTATGGAGACGAACCTCATCCACCGCGCGAATAATCGCTTCACTCGCATCAGCACGCATTTCTGCTAGCACCGGAAGCTGTATTGCCGGCGACAACTGCTCCCAAAAACTCACACGATCAGTAACGGGCAAAGACTCAAGTAATAGCGCGAGGTCATCAAGACTGTGGGCTTGCTCGATCTCTTGTGCCACTTCGGGCGTTCCCTCATCAACTTTTGAGAGCAAATCCTCAATTACTTCTTGTCTATCACTGTTTTGCATGGTATTTCCTTCATGAAACTTTTCGTGTGCTCTCTGACGCCATCACCGCGTATTTGGCGAAAATTATTTCGTCGCCCTGCCCAGAGATGCCATGACGTTGTCACGACGAACCCCAGACTCTCTCGTATTGCCGCAAAGCGGTGAGTGCGTGCATCCGCATGCACCTCATACTGCTGACACCACGAAAATGTCTGAGTCAATGCGTTGTAAATGTATGCGATGGTTATCACACATCATCGCTTATTTTTCAGATTCTTACCACGAGTAATCGTTGTCCCTTCTACGGTAGAGTAAGGGACTTTTTTATAGCGGATCAAAATGAACACTGTGCAACACAAAACACCTAAAGTCAGCGTCGGCTGGCGAGAGTGGGTCGCCCTCCCCGACCTAGGCATTGATCGGGTAAAAGCCAAAATTGATACCGGAGCACGGACTTCTTGCCTGCATACGTTTAAGATCGAAGAGTTCGACCAAAACGGGGAAGCTTGGGTTCGCTTTTGGGTTCACCCTCATCAAGGGGACGATGAAACACACGTACAAGCTGAAGCCAAAGTCCTAGCTAGACGCATTGTTCGCGACTCGGGAGGGCATGAACAGCTTAGGTATGTCATACAGACCACACTTCAAGCGGGTAAATTACGCTATCCGATAGAAATGACACTAACGGCAAGAGACAACATGCGTTTTCGCATGCTACTCGGCCGCACAGCCATGGCGGGACAAATGACCGTCGATCCCATGCACTCTTTTTTGCTCGGTAAGTAGGAGCGGTTAAACCATGAAAATAGGCATTCTGTCGCGTAACAAAAATCTTTATTCTACGCGTCGCCTGATAGAAGCCTGCGAACAACGCGGTCACGAATATAAAATCATTGATGCGCTGCGCTGCTACATGAGTATTAACTCAACGCAGCCGATGATTCATTTGGCCGGTGAGGAATTGTCCGGATTCGACGCCATCATACCGCGGATTGGTGCATCCGTTACTTTCTATGGCTGCGCGGTACTGCGCCAATTCGAAATGATGGGTGTATTTCCCGTCAATGAGTCAGTAGCCATCACACGCTCTCGCGATAAATTACGCTCAATGCAATTGTTGTCACGTAAAGGGATCGGCATGCCTCATACTGGGTTTGCCAGTAAGCCCGGTGATATTGCTGACTTGCTGACCATGGTGGGTGGCACGCCCGTGGTGGTCAAACTCTTAGAAGGGACCCAAGGCATTGGCGTCGTGCTTGCTGAAACTAAAAAAGCCGCAGAAAGTGTGATTGAAGCCTTTATGGGCTTAAAAGCGGATATTTTGGTGCAAGAATACATTAAAGAGTCTAGCGGTGCCGACATTCGCTGCTTTGTGATTGGTGATAAGGTGATCGCCGCGATGAAGCGTCAAGCGCAACCGGGCGAGTTTCGATCTAATCTGCACCGTGGCGGTACGGCGAGTCTAGTCCGTATTACGCCAGCCGAGCGTCGAACCGCGATCGCGGCCGCGAAAGCCATGGGACTTAACGTGGCAGGGGTTGATCTTCTTCGCTCCGAGCGCGGGCCCCTTGTGATGGAAGTCAACTCATCTCCTGGGCTAGAAGGCATTGAAAAAGCAACAGGAAAAGATGTCGCGGGCATGATCGTCGAGTATATTGAAAAGACGGCTAAACCCCAAAGGACACGCACACGTGGCAAGGGCTAAAAAAAACAATGCCATCGATATCGGTGGCGAAACAATCCAAGCTGGCGAGCAGGCCAGCTTGGAACTGGAAATGGCGCGCTTATACACTCACGCGCCATTAAATGTCAGCATTGAGGTGTTAAACGGCAAGTTAGAGGGGCCTATTCTGCTTGTTTGCGCCGCCATTCATGGCGACGAGCTCAATGGAATTGAAATTGTTCGTCAAATATTAGCCAAAGTCGATACCGAAAAGCTTCGTGGCACCTTGATAGCTATTCCTGTCGTCAATGTCTTTGGCTTTATTCACAAGTCCCGCTATTTACCCGATCGACGGGACTTAAACCGCTCTTTCCCCGGCTCCGAGCGCGGCTCCATTGCTGGCCGCATGGCATATCAATTATTTAATGAAGTGATCAGTCAGTGTACGCATGTCATTGATCTTCATACCGCAGCGATTCATCGCACCAATCTACCTCAAATCCGCGCCAATCTTGATAATGAAGGAGCGGCAGAGATGGCGAAAGCCTTTGCAGCTCCCGTAATGGTTGATGCCGCCTTACGTGATGGCTCTCTACGTGCCGAGGCGGAAGCGATCGGTATTCCAGTCATCACTTACGAGGCAGGTGAAGCGCTGCGATTTGAGCCTTACGCCATTAATGCGGGCGTACGGGGTGTCATTCGCGTTATGCGTCATTTGGGGATGCTACGTCAGTCTCGGCGTACCCTGCCCTATCAACCGGTTACAGCACGGGCTACACGGTGGGTGCGCGCTGAAGCTGACGGTATCTTTCGTAGTCATATTGCCCTAGGTGAAAGAGTTAATAAGGGACAAATACTCGGTATTATCAGCGACCCATCAGGCAGCAATGAAGTGGAAATCAAAGCCTCGCAAAGCGGTATTTTGATTGGCCAACAAACTCTCCCTGTTGTCAATGAAGGGGATGCGGTCTTTCATATTGCCTTTTTCTCGCAATCTGACGAACTGATTGAGCAACACTTAGAGGGCTATTTAGATCAAGTGCGAGACGATCAAGACGATGAATTACGATGGGGTATCGGCACACTTTAACTTTGATCTTAAAGGCGAATCATCACCGTACTACTTGCATCGCGCACTCAGATTCATAACACTACGCGTTTTTGTAGCACGGGCAGTTGCCCGCCACACAAGAGGATCGACATCATGCTGACATGGCAAGAGATCGTCACACGAAGCGAACAAGGTAATGTGGCGCCGCGCCAGCGGGTGGAAAAAACAGATCAACAATGGCAGTCACAGCTCAGCGACGAGCAATATCGCGTCACGCGTCAAAAAGGCACTGAACGTGCTTTTAGCTCTGGCATGTGTAACTTGTTTGAGCCAGGCCTATATGGCTGCGTTTGTTGCGGCACACTGTTGTTTGATGCAAATGAGAAATTTGACTCTGGCACTGGCTGGCCTTCATTCACACAACCGGCCGAAGATAGCGCCATCGCATACCATAAAGATACCAGTCACGGGATGACGCGAATTGAAACCACTTGTGCCAGCTGTGATGCTCATCTGGGACATGTGTTTCCCGATGGTCCCCCACCGACTGGATTACGTTTTTGTATGAACGCCGTCGCGTTACAGAAATTAGATTAATCCACCTCTCCTCAGGTTGCCGAGCCGGTGCATGCCGGCTCTGCAACTATATTCTTTTTGGCCTATCACTATCTGAATCAACTAGCGCTATCACGTCAAAAAGATAGGAATCTGCGGGATTTATTCAGAATCACCAGAATAGTGAATCTGATCATCGACTATTTCGACAGGAACTCTCACTTTTCTCCCTATCCAATCAGAACCAAGGCTATTTCTTAATCAAATATAACAAATACAATTCGATTTTCTTTCTGAACATTTTTCAAACATAATATCATTATTTTTGTGACCAATATCACATTTGCTCCAAGTTTTCTTTATTGATGTATTTAATATTAATTCAAAAATTTGAATATTTAATGACTATAAACGGACTTTATTTCTCGTTATTGCAATATTTATGTCATATTTTTGTCATAATCCTCACTTTTGAAC